>NZ_JAMYRK010000017.1:0-110424 GCF_040321335.1 Mesorhizobium sp. M0437 | reverse complement strand
AGGCGACCCGCTACCTCAACATGGATCATCTGCGCGAGCACAAGAAGGAGAGCCTGAGGGCCCTGGCCGCCTGAGCACCGTCATGTGTCCGCCGCTCCGCTAAACACGGGGGCTGCGCGGCGGACACGCCGCCGTCACCGCGATGCCACGCCATTTTGCAGAACTTGACGCACACAACTTGAGAACGGCTTCGCGTCAGCGCCAAGGGGTCGGATTCACGGTTGCTGCAGCGTACCGCCGGGAATTACGAGGGTACCCTGGCCTGGCCTTGAGTATCTGAAGCCTATGAAGAACAAAGCAACGATGATCAAACAAATGACGATGACCGCGACGACGCTGCCAGGATGGTGTCCGGTATCTGGCGGTTGGACCATTGCCTTCCCATATGGCTATCGCCGCGGACCTTCTTCATCTTCCAACCGAGCATGACGACTGTCAATGGGTACGGGAGTTGCGCCCGCCATCCAATCAGCTGCGAAGCGTTGAAGGGCGGCGATCCACCGCGGCTTAGTCAGGCCGGAAACAGGAATGCAGCAGCGGGATCGAAAAAAACCTGCCGGCTGCAGGGCCACACATCCTGCGATTGCATGGCGGCGGAGGTCGGCCTGATGTCAACCTCCTGTCCAGCGGCGATGCGCGCGACGATCCGCCGGCGCTCGCCGTAAAATGCGATGTCGACGATCTCGACATTCAGTTCCGCGCTCGCCGGGCTCCGCTCCATGCTAAAGGCTTCGGGCCGGATCATCAGCCTGGTCTTCTGGCCTTTGCCGAACGTGCCGTTGGCCCTGACTCCGGATATGACCGAACCGTCTGTCATGCGGATCGTTGTCGTGCCGTTGGTGGTGCCGAGATGTTCGGCGGCGAGGAAATTCGAATTGCCGATGAAGCCGGCGACGAAATCGGTCGCCGGCCTGAGATAGAGATCCTCGCCGGTGCCGGTCTGCTCGATGCGGCCATCCTTGAACAGGGCGATTCGGTCCGACAGATGCAGCGCCTCTTCCTGATCGTGGGTGACGTAGAGAATGGTGACGCCGGTCTGGCGATGGATGCGGCGGATTTCGCCCTGGATTTCCTCGCGCAGCTTCTTGTCGAGCGCCGACAATGGCTCGTCCATCAAAAGGATCGGAGGATCGTAGGCCAGCGCCCGCGCCAGCGCGACCCGCTGCTGCTGGCCGCCCGACAGCGCACCGGGTAAGCGTCCGGCAAAGCTTTCGAGCCGCACCAGGGCCAGCATGTCGGCGACCTTTTTCTTCACCTCGGCGTCCGGCCGGCGGCGAACCCGCAGCGGAAAAGCGACGTTTTCGGCCACCGTCAGATGCGGAAACAGCGTGTAGCGCTGGAAGACCATGCCGATGTTGCGCTTGTGCGGGGGCACCGCAAGCAGCGACTTTCCTTCCAGCAAGACATCGCCGGAAGTCGGGTCCTGAAAGCCGGCGATCGCGTAGAGCGTCGTCGATTTTCCCGAACCGGAGGGCCCGAGGAAGGTCAGGAACTCGCCCCTGGGAATGTCCAGCGTGACGTCGTGCACGGCGACGATCGCCCCGAACGCCTTGCGCAGATTGCAGATGGAGAGGAAAGGGTGGGTCATGTCCGGAACTTTCGCTGCAGCAGCGCCGTCATCACCATCAGGGCAAGCGTCAGCCCGACCAGCAGGCTGGAGGCAGCGGCGATCACCGGACTGAGGTCCGACCGCAGACTGCCCCAGATCTTGACGGGCAAGGTTTGCAAGCTCGGGCTGGCCATGAAGATCGCCACCACGACTTCGTCCCACGACGCGAGGAAGGAAAAGATCGCGGCGGAGAAGATGCCGATCCGGATTGACGGCAAGGTGATCCTGAGCCTGGCCTCGAGCGGGCTTGCCCCGCAGACGATTGCCGCGTCCTCGATCGACTTGTCGAACCCTTCGAGCGCGGTGGCGATCGGAATGATGGCGAAGGGCAGCGCCAGCACGGTGTGGGCGATGACGAAGCCGATGGTGGTGCCGCCGAGGCCAAGGCGAAGGAAGAAGGCGTAGATGGCGATGGCGAAGACAACGACGGGCAGCACCATCGGCGTCAGCAGCAGGCCGCGCAGGATCTCACGTCCGGCAAACCTTCCGCGAACCAGGGCAAAGGAGGCGAGCAGGCCGATCGCTACTGCCAGGATCGCCGTCATGGTGGCGATCCGAGCGCTGGTCAGCGCGGCGTCGAGCCAGGCCGGATCGGCAAAAAGCTCCTGGTACCATTTGAGCGTCCAGCCGGGCGGCGGAAAAGCCAGCCAGCGCGACGAGCCGAAGGAGAGCAGGACAATGAAGACCACCGGCAACAGAAGAAAGCCAGCGACCAGCGCGGTGAAGCCGAGCAGGGCAACCCGTAGCCAACCTATGCGGTCATAGTCGAGCAGCATCTCAGATGCCTCCGCTCATGCGCCTGGCACCGACAAGGCGGAGTTGCAGCGCGTAGAGAACCATGGTGACGACAAGCAGGATGAAGGCAGCGGCGCTGCCGAGCCCCCAGTTGAGCAGCGACTGGACCATCTGCGCGATCATTTCGGCAAGCATCATGTTCGACGTGCCGCCGAGCAGTGCCGGCGTTACGAAGTAGCCGAGCGACATGACGAAGACCATCAGGCCGCCGGCCGCGACACCGGGCAGCGACAGCGGCACGAGGATGCGGCGGAACGCCTGGAAAGGGCTTGCGCCGCACAGCGACGCCGCACGCAGCGTCATCGGATCGATCGCCCGTAACGTGCCGACCAGCGGCAGAATCATGAAGGGCAGCATGATATAGACCATGCCGATAGTGACGCCGGTGAGATTGTTGATGAGCGGCAGCGGCTGGTCGATGACGCCGATGGTCATCAGCGTCCGGTTGATCACGCCGGTACGCTGCAGGAGCACCATCCAGGCATAGGTGCGGGTGAGCAGGTTCGTCCACATCGACAGAATGATGATGCCGAAGATGATCGAGGCCAGTCCCGAAGGCATGATCGCCAGCATCCAGGCGACCGGAAAGGCGACAAGGACCGTGACGATGGTGACCAACGCCGCGACCAAGAATGTGTTGAAGAACACCCGCGCATAGGTGCCGTCACCAAGCAGGGCAGCATAGTTCTGCAAGCCTGGCTCGGGCTCCGTGACACTGCGCAAAAGCAGCGCCAGCACGGGGACGACGAAGAACAGCATAATCAGAATCAGGGCCGGCAGCAGGCCATTGAGACCTGCCGGCACCCGCACCGTTCCAAAGTTCCGGCGTGTTTCGACCGACATGACAGCGACCCGGCTACGGGACGAGACGGCGCGAACCGTCTCGTCCATTGCGGTTCAGGGGCGGGCTTATTTCGCCTGCCAGGCATACCAGCGCGCGGCGATGGTGTCGCGATTGGCGGCCCAGTAGTTCATGTCGAGATTGATCTGTCCGTCGACATGAGCGTCCGGCAGCGATTTCACGGCATCGGCCGGCATCTCTGCCTTGGCCTTGGTGTTGATCGGCGCATAGCCGCTGGCTTCGGCAAATTTGGCCTGGCCGGCGGGGCTGCTCGCCGCGGCGAGGAATTTCATCGCCGTATCCTTGTTCTTGGCACCCTTCGGTACCACCAGAACGTCGGCTGCGGTCAGGTTCTGGTTCCAGGAGACGCCGACATCGGCGCCTTCCTTGTCCAGTGCGAAGACGCGGCCGTTCCACAGCTGGCCGAACGTTGCTTCGCCGGATGCGATCAATTGCTGCGACTCCGCCCCGCCGCCCCACCAGACGATGTCCGACTTGATGGTGTCGAGTTTCTTGAAGGCGCGATCGAGATCCAGCGGATAGAGCTTGTCCGCCGGAACACCATCGGCCAGCAGCGCGATCTCGATGACACCGGGCGCCGACCATTTGTAGAAGGTCCGCTTGCCCGGGAACTTCGTCAGGTCGAACATGTCGGCCCAGCCGGCCGGTTCACCCGAAACGGCGCCCTTGTTCCAGGCGAGCACGAAGGAATAGTAGAAACTGCCGACGGCATGATCGGTGGTGAAGCGCGGATCGAGGTCGGCCTTCGGCACGGCCTTGAAGTCGATCGGCTCGAGCAGACCGTCCTTGGCCGCCTTGATGGCGAAATCCATCTCGACGTCGACGACGTCCCAGTTGACACTGCCGCTGTCGACCATCGCCTTCAGCTTGCCGTAGTCGGTCGGGCCGTCCTGCATGACCTTGATGCCGGATGCAGCGGTGAACGGCTCGGCCCAGGATTTGGTCTGCGCTTCCTGGGTCGTCCCGCCCCAGCTGGTGAAGACCATGTCCTCGGCCTTTGCGGCCGTCGTTGCCAGAACTGTCGTTGCAATAAATCCGGCAAGGAAGCCGGTGATGATCAGTTTCATGTCGTTCTCCTCTGTTGTTTTCGTTGGTGTCTGTTCGCGATCGGTCGTTTTCGCCTTGATCGCGCATCTCCGGCCAGCGGCGGCTACCGCATGACAAAAGGATCGGGAATTGGGTCGTCGGAGGTGCGTATCCACACCGATTTCGAACGCGTGTAGTCGCGGATCGCATCGAGGCCGCCCTCGCGGCCGAGCCCGGATTGGCCGTAGCCGCCAAACGGAACCAGCGGCGAGACCGCCCGATAGGTGTTGATCCAGACCACGCCGGCATGGATGCCGCGCGCCATGCGGTGGGCTTTTGCCAGATTGGTGGTGAACACGCCGGACGCCAGGCCGAACTTCGTGTCGTTGGCGAGCGAAAGCGCTTCAGCTTCGCTGTCGAAGGCTAGCACACAGAGCACCGGGCCGAAGAGCTCTTCGCGCACGCAGGCAAGCGTCTGATCAGGCGCGTCGATAATCGTCGGCGCGTAATAGAAGCCGTCCGCCATGCCCGCGGGGCGGATGCCGCCGGTGACCAGTTGCCCGCCCGCGGCCAGGCTTTCAGCAATGATCTTCTCTATCCATTCGCGCTGGCGCGAGGTGGCGAGCGGTCCCATTTCGATCGCGGGATCCTGCGGATCGCCAATCCTGATCGCCTCGGCCTTGCGCTTGAGCCGGTCGAGGAATTCGTCCTTCACGGAGCGCTGGACCAGCAGCCGCGAGCCGGCGACGCAGCTCTGGCCGGTGGCAGCGAAGATGCCGGCAACGACCGCGTTGGCGGCGCTGTCCAGATCGGCATCGGCAAACACCACGACCGGGCTTTTGCCGCCGAGCTCGAGTGTCGTGAAGGCGAGGTTTTCCGCCGTATTCCTGACGATCTGCCGAGCGGTCGAGGGACCGCCGGTGAAGGCGACGCGGGCGACGAGCGGATGACTGGTCAGCCGGTGACCGCAATCGTGGCCGAAGCCGGTCAGGATGTTCACGGTCCCGGCGGGAAATCCCGCCTCATGGACGAGTTCAGCGAAGGCCAGCAACGGGGCAGGGCCGTCTTCCGATGCTTTCAGAACGATGGTGCAGCCGGCCGCCAGCGCCGGCCCGAGCTTGACGGCGGACAGGAAGAGCTGCGAGTTCCACGGCACAATGGCGGCTACGACGCCGATTGGCTCCGGCCGGATGGTCACTTCCATGTCGGCCTTGTCGATGGGAACAAACGAGCCCTCGTGCTTGTCGGCCAGCCCGCCATAATAGCGGTAATAGTTGCCGACATAGGCGATCTGGGCGCGGGTCTCGCGGATGATCTTGCCGGTATCGCGCGTCTCGAGTTCCGCCAGCCGGTCGGCATTGGCGACCACCAGATCGCCGAGCCGCACCAGAAGCTTGCCGCGTGCCGTTGCCGTCATTGCCGGCCACGTGCCGGAGCCAAGCGCCCGGTGTGCAGCTTCGACGGCGCGGTCGACGTCATCAGACGATGCAGCGGGCATCTTCGCCCATGGCGCGCCCGTCGAGGGATCGATGCTGTCGAAGGTCGCCGCCACTTCGACGAAGCTGCCGTCAATATAGTTCCTGAATTGAGTGGTGCTCATCGCAATCCGGCTTTCGGTTCGGAAAAGGCCGGCATCACCCTGTCGATGAAGAGCTGCAGCGATTTCTTCTTGCGCCGATGGGAAAGGCCGCTGTCGATCCAGATCGAATAGTGATCGTAGCCGAGCGCTTCGTAGGCCTTCAGCCTGGCGATCACCTCGTCGGCTTCGCCAATGACCAGGTTCTGCCTGATCTTGTCAGGCGCATATTGCGGCATGGCCGCGATCTCGTCTTCGGTCAGCGCTTCCATTATGCCCTGGTGCACCGGCTTCTTGTTCTGGAACCAGGCGCCGAACTGGCAGTAGAACTGCGACAGATCCTGCGCGAGCCGGTCAGCCTCCGCTGCATCCTCGGCGACGAAAGTATGCATCAGCAGCATAATCTCCGGCCTTGGTACGTCAGGGTGGGCATTGCACGCCGCGTTGAAACGCTCCATCAGGCTGGCCACTTCGCCATCGCCGGAGGCAAGCGGCGTCACCTGGACGTTGCATTTGCTGGAAACCGCAAAGTCGTGCGAGTTCGGATCGCGTGCGGCCACCCAGATCGGCGGATAAGGCTTTTGCAGCGGCTTGGGCGACGAGGTGGTTGAAGGAAACGACCAGAACTCGCCGGCGAGTTCGAAATCACCATCCCAAAGGCCCCGGATCGCCGGCACCATCTCGCGCATACGCTGCCCGGCGACCCAGGCCTCGAGGCCTGGGAAAAGTCGCTGGTATTCGTAAGCGTAGGCGCCGCGCGCAATGCCGATGTCGAGACGGCCGCCGGTGACGACGTCGGCCATCGCTGCTTCGCCGGCAAGCTTGATCGGGTGCCAGAACGGCGCGACGATGGTTCCTGTTCCGAGCCGGATGCGCCTGGTTTTGGCGGCGAGCCAGGCGATGTTGATGAACGGGTTCGGCGAGATGGTGAATTCCATCCCGTGATGCTCGCCGATCCAGGCAGTCTCGAACCCTGCCTCTTCGGCCTGGACAACCAGGTCCTCCAGCTCGCCGACAAGCTCGGAATGCGGCTTGGCCGGATCCGATCGCTCCATGTGGACGAAAAGCGAAAATTTCATCGGCTTCACCCGCGGCCGGAAAGAGAAATTTGAGAAGGCGAGGACTTGGCGAGCGGCCGGACTTCGCCTTCGACCTCGTTGCCGACATAGACGCCGAATGCATCTTCCGTGCGTTCGCGCGCATAGCGGGCAAGCATCGAACGCACCGCGGGATCGGCGATCTCCAGATCGGCGATCTGCTCGATGTCGACAAGCCGCATCTGGCGATCGTCGGAATAGGACCCCTCGGCCGTTCCGCGATAATAAACATGCGTGCGCCAGGGTTCGGCGGCATCGTCCCACACCGCGAAAAGGAAGCCGAGCTGGGCGTCTATGGCCCTGGCGGCAAGGCGCCCCTTGAGGCCGCGCGCATCGTTGGGCGTGCCCAGTCCGCGCCCCGCAGGCAATTCATGAAACCCGTCGGCCGTTGCGAAGAACAGCACACGGCCCTCGTTCTCGAGAATGGCGCCGACCTCCGTATTGGGGGGCGCCGCCGCCAGCGCCTCCTGGCTGAGGCCGGGCGTGACGTAGGTGCCTCTGCAATAACCGAGGGGCTGGGCTCCGTTGTGGCTGAAGTCGTGGACGCGGCCGATGAGGATCGAGTGATCGCCAGCATCGACCAGCTGCTCCATGCCGCAATCGAACACCGCAACGGAGCCGTCGATCAGCGGATTGCCGGTCCGGCCCGGCTGCCAGGCCACGGCCGCGAACTTGTCCGCTGCTTTGGAAGCGAAGATGCCGGAATGGGCCTTCTGGTCCTCCGACAGGATGTTGATGGCGAAACCTCTCGATGTCGAAAAAGCACTGTGCCCCAGGGCCCTCTTGGCGATGCAGACAAGCACCAGCGGCGGCTCGAGCGAGACCGAGGTGAAGGAGTTGGCGGTGAAGCCGCGCGGTTCGCCTTCCGCTCCGATCGTTGTGACGATGGTGACACCGGTCAGGAACGAGCCGAGCGCGCGCCGGAATTCGCCGCTGTCAAAGACTGCATCCGTCTCCGGCTTCACGCCAGCGTCTCCTGCCGTGTCGAGAAAATCCATGATGTGTTTGGTCACTTTTTCAGGTGAAGCCATTGCCATCATATGCCTTTCTCCATTGAGCACGAGGCATTGGCCGTGCGGCGCAAGCCTCGCCATCGCCGCCGACATGGCCGGGGTCGAATTGCTGTCCTGCGACCCGGTCATGAACAGGGCCGGCGCGGCAAGACCGGGGAGAGCATCAGCATGCTCGGCATCGGCATGGGCAAAGAGGCGATAGGTGCGCGCGTAGCCTTCGGGGTCGACCCTTTCAAGGGCGGCGCGCGCGGTAGAGGCCGCCCCGATAAGATTCGCCGGCAGCGGGTCGCCGAACCAGCGGGCAAGCGTAGCCGCAATGGCGGAAGGGTTGCCATGGGTGCCGAGCGCGGCCGCACGCTCGCGTACGGCCTGCGCCAAGGCCGCGGGGCGGCGGAATACCGCATTGAGACAGACGATGGAGCGAACGCGCGATGGGGTGCGAAGGGCGATCTCCAGAGCGACCAGCGCGCCCATCGAATGGCCAACGATCGACACCGACGCCACGCCGAGATGGTCGAGAAGGCGAACCGCCTGATCGGCGAAATCCGACAGGCTGGCTTCTTCCGGCGGCAGCGGTGAAACGCCGTGGCCGAGCATGTCGATGGCGATCAGGTCATGATGGTGTTTCATCGCCACGATCTGATCGTGCCAGATTGCGGCGTTCATGCCGACACCGTGAATGAGCAGAACCGGCGCGCCGGAGCCGGCGCGGATGAAGCCGGTGCCGTCCGGAGCCGTGTCCCGGACCCATGCGGTGGCAGCGACGTCAGCCATGCAGGTCTCCGACCTCCTTGAGGTCCTGATAGCGGTCGCCGATACGATGGTGCGGGCGGCCGCCAATCGAAGCGCCAAGCGCCACCACCAGCTCGTCGGGCGCGGGCGCGTCGCCGATCTGGAAATGTACGGTCAGATAGTGGGAGCGGCGGCCTTCGTCGTTCTTGTCCATCAGCGGGATCATGATCGGGGTGTTCGGCCCTCCGCGCAGATTGGTGAAGGCGAGATAGGTCTTGGCGCCGACCGCGCGACGGTAATGGTTGCCGAAATGCAGCGTATGGATCAGCGCCGATGCATGCTCGATCTCGCCCTCCGTGCCGCAGACCGCGGCCTTGCCGTAGCCCTCTATCGCCTCGCCGGAACCGGCAACCGCGATAATCTCGCGGGTCAGCAGTTCACCGAGGACGGGAGCAATGGCGCGGATCTCCGGCGACAGGTCGTCGGTGAAACCGCGGCCGGCCCAAGGATTTGTCAGCACAGCGGCGACACCGATCAGGCGCAGCGGTTTTGGGGCTTCCTTGCCGCCCTCGATTAGCGTGTTCTCGATGTAGGTGACGATCTTTCGAATGGCTGGTTTCATGAAAGTCCTCGGTCGCCGCGGCGCTGTGCAACGCCGAAATCTTTACATCATCTTATGGTATACCATAGTATGGAGCACCAGAAGCCTTGTCAATCGGCTATGGAATCTGTTTTGTGGCCGGATCGGGGTAGGGAGAGAAAATGTCAGGCGATACGCTGCGGATCGACCGCTCTGCCAAGACGCTGAGGACGCTGGCGCTGGAGCGCATGCGTGAGGCGATCATGGGCTTCCATTTCCAGCCTGGCGAAAGGCTGGTCGAGCGGCCGCTATGCGATCAGCTCGGGGTAAGCCGTTCCGTCGTGCGCGAGGTGCTGCGGCAGCTGGAGGCGGAAGGCCTGGTGCAGATGATACCGGGCCACGGACCCGCCGTGGCCAAGCCGGATCTCGGCCGCACCGACGAAATCTATGAATTGCGGGCGCTGCTCGAGGGCATCGCGGCGCGGGCTTGCGCCCTGACAGCCACGGACGCGCAGATCGCCTCGCTCGATGCCGCCTTGACGAACCTGCTTGAGGCGTGGGCGTCCGGTGCGCCTGTCGAGGTGATGCGGGCAACGACCAAGTTCTACGAAACGCTGTTCGAGGCGGCGGACAAGCGCATTGCCTGGGAAATCGTGACGGGGCTGAATGTCCGCATCAACCAGCTCCGCTCAATGACGATCGCGTCGGAGAACCGCCGCGAGCCGGCGATCGCCGAAATGACCGAAATCATGGATGCAATCCGCTCGCGCAAGCCGGACGAGGCGGAGGAGGCGGCGCGGCGGCATGTCGAATCCGCGTGGCAGATCGCCCGCAACACGCTTCGCCTTGGCTGACTGGTATGCCGCCGGCGGTCCATCGTTCCACGGCAGGCATCTAACTGGTGCGTACAGTGACATGTGTGACATGCCAATTTGCTTTCAGTTGCGGCGGCAAAATCGTATATCGGGTCAGTTAGGTGTGCATCTTTCGAACGGACTGAGACAGAAAAGTAGTAAAATGAACATGTTACGCCACAAAGTTGCCGTGGCGCCGATGATGGATTGGACGGACCGGCACTGCCGGTTCTTCCATCGCCAGCTGACGCGCGAGGCGCTGCTCTATACCGAGATGGTGGTGGCCGATGCGGTCATCCACGGCGCACGCGAGCGGCTGCTTGGCTTCGACGACAGCGAACATCCGTTGGCGCTGCAACTCGGCGGCGCCGATCCGGGAAAGCTGGCCGAGGCGGCGCGCATCGGCGAAGCCTTCGGCTATGATGAAATCAACCTCAATGTCGGCTGCCCGTCCGACCGCGTCCAGTCGGGCACCTTCGGCGCGTGCCTGATGAAGACGCCCGTGCTCGTCGCGGATTGCGTCGCGGCAATGAAGGCGGCGGTGAAAATACCGGTCACCGTCAAGTGCCGTATCGGCGTCGATGAGCAGGATCCGGAACCGGCACTCGATGCGTTGGCCGATGGTGTTTTCGCGGCCGGCGCCGACGCGCTGTGGGTGCACGCCCGCAAGGCCTGGCTGGAAGGACTGAGCCCAAAGGAAAATCGCGACATCCCGCCGCTCGACTATGGCCGCGTCTATCGGCTGAAAGCCAGAAAACAAAACAAATTCATCGGCATCAATGGCGGTATTCAATCTCTCGCAGAGGCGCTGACGCATCTCGACCATGTCGATGGCGCCATGCTCGGCCGCGCCGCCTATCACACGCCAGGGATACTCACCGGCATCGATGCCGCGTTTTACGGCAGCACAGCTGAGTCGTTCGATTTTGTCGCACTGATCGATGCCATGGCGGATTACGCGTCACGCCATATCGAGCAGGGCGGACGCCTCGGGCATGTCACCCGGCACATGGTCGGGCTGTTTCACGGCCTGCCCGGTGCACGCCGCTATCGGCAGATCCTGTCCACCGATGCGACAAGGCCGGGTGCCGGACCGCAGGTGCTCAAGGCGGCTTTTGCAGAGGTCGATTTCGGCCGGACCGCAGAGGCGGCCTGAGGAAAAACTCAATCCCGCAAAATCATGCGATCGCCACGTACGTCGAAGCCCGATAGCGAGCCGATGAAATTCATGCCGAGCAGGCTCTGGCCGAGCGTGCCGGGTGCGGCGATCATGATGGGCATGTCCTTGCGCACGATGCCGCCGATCGACAGTTCGTCGGTTCGCACCGCCGCCGCGCGTGTCATGCCGTTGGCGGTAGAGATTGGTATGGTGAAGCGGAGAGCCGCCGAATTGAACCCGACCGCCAGCGCGTCCTCGGCGGTCAGAACGGTGCTGGTCGCGCCGGTATCGACAACCGTCAGGATCGGCGTGCCGTTGATCGTGACGCGCGCTTCGAAATGGCCGCTGCCGGCCTTGTCCAGGGTGACGGTGGCATGGCCTTCTTCCACGCCCAGCGCCAGCGGACTGCCGGGAACAAGGCCGGCGGTGACGCGGCTGGCGAAATCCTGCAACTCATAGCGGTACTGATAGCCGGCGATCAGCGCCAGCACGATTGCGCCCCAGGCGCCGAGGCTGCGGGCCATGGTGCCTAACGGCCTGCCCGATCTGAGCAGGCCGGCGCCGACGAGCGCCGCTAAAGCGCCAAGCCAGATCAGCTGGCTGAAATCGTAATTCTCAATGCCGAATGTACTGCCGACGGAATCGTTGAGCATGAGCAGGAGTACACCTGCCCCGATCGCGACGATCAGAATCCACAGCAGTCGGTTCATCTCTGCGGCCGGTTCACGAGAGGGCGTCGCGTTCGCGTGCCATGCGGCTGCGACGGGTTTCCCGGCGGGGGCGTCGCTCGACCGTTTCCAGCCTTGCCGGCAGCTCGGCCATGACGCTGCGGCGGGTTTGCGGGGTCATGTCGATCCAGGCGGCGATTTCCGCGCGCGTGCGCCCGCAACCGAAACAGAAGCCGGTTTTCATATCGATCGAGCAGACCAGGATGCACGGGGATTCAATGGCCGTCATAAGGATTTCCTTGGCTAGCCTCCACATGGTGCAACGACAAAGTCAATGCAAGCCCTCCGGGAAACGCCGCCAATGGGTGCTTTTCGCGTCAATACCTCGAAGTTGCACCAGGCCTGGAGCTTGTGCCGGCCTGAGCTTGTGCCGGCTGGCCAAGGCGGCTATGCCGCTCACCAATTCACACGGACGATTGCCATTGACATGACCAGCGCGCTGCCTTTCGACGATTTTCGCGACCTCCTGGTGAGCCTGCCGCCGGGAGATATGGCGGCCAAGGCCCGCGTGCGCCAGTTGTTTGCCAAGGCAGACAAGCCCGAAGGCTCGCTTGGTCGCATCGAGGATATCGCCGCCTGGCTCGCCGGCTGGAGCGGCCGCGCGCCGCCGGCGGTGACGCGGCCATTGGTGGCGATCTTTGCCGGCAATCATGGCGTCACCCGCCACGGCATTTCGCCGCGCCCCGCTGCCGCCACGGCAAATGCAGTCGAGCTCTGCGCCGCCGGCGGTGCAGCAATCAACCAGATCTGCATCGCCAACGATCTCGGCTTGAAGGTGTTCGATCTGGCTCTGCACATCCCGACAACCGACATTACCGAGGATGCGGCACTGGACGAGCGCGGTTGTGCCGCTACCATGGCCTTCGGCATGGAAGCGATTGCCGGCGGCACCGACCTGCTTTGCCTTGGCGACCTCGGCGTCGGCAATTCGACTGTCGCCGCGGCCCTTTGCACGGCACTGTTCGGCGGCACCGGCGCCGACTGGATCGGCCCTGGATCAGGGGCAGACGCGGCGATGCAGAGGCGCAAGGCGGAGGTGGTCGATGCCGCGGTCGCGTTTCACGGCGCGAGCCTCAAGGACCCGCTGGAAGCGCTGCGCCGGGTCGGCGGGCGGGAATTCGCCGCGATCTGCGGCGCCATTCTGGCGGCGCGGATGCAGAAGATCCCGGTGCTGCTCGATGGGTTTGCGGTGACTGCCGCCGCTGGTGTCCTACATGCCGCCAACCCCGCCGCGCTCGATCATTGTCTCCTCGCAAGCCTGTCGCCGGAGCCTGGTCACGCCAAGGCCGCCGAGCGCCTCGGCCTTCGCCCGCTGCTCGATCTGGGCGTCAGTCAAGGCGAGGCGGTAGGGGCGGCTCTTGCCGCCGGCCTGGTCAAGGCGGCCGCGCTGACCAGCTCCGGCATGGCAGCGGCGGTCCGCGGTTAAGCATTCAGCGCCGGCGCGAGGCAACCGCCTTGGTCGGCAGCGCCGGCAGTTCCTCCATCACCCGGCTCAGCGGGAAGATGGCGATCGCCTCGGTGCCTTCGCGCAGCCTGGAATGGAGCTGGAATTCGCCGCCATGCATGGCCAGCAAGCCTTGCACGATCGGCAGGCCAAGCCCGGTGCCCTGTTCGGCGCTCTTGATGGCGATCGAGCCCTGGCCGAAGGCCGAAAGCACGATCGGAATCTCGTCTTCCGGTATGCCCGGCCCATTGTCCTTGACGGAGAGATATTGCCCGCCGCCCGCCGTCCAGCCGACGCGCACACGGATTTCGCCGCCGGTGGCGGTGAACTTTATGGCATTGGACAACAGGTTGAGCGCAATCTGCCGCACCGCGCGTGGGTCGGCGTACAAGCGCGGCAAGGCGTTTTCGAAATCCTGGACGATGCGGATGTCCTTGTTGCGCGCCTTCAGCTCCATCATGTGGCAGCAATCCTCGACGACGGAGAGCAGCATCATCGGCTCCTCGTTGAGCTGGTAGCGGCCCGCTTCGATGCGCGACAAATCGAGGATTTCGTTGATCAGGTCGAGCAGATGCTGTCCGGAGTCGTGCACGTCACGGGCATAGTCGCGATAGGTCGGGTTGCTCATCGGGCCGAGCACCTCGTTGGCCATCACTTCGGAAAAGCCGAGAATGGCGTTGAGCGGTGTGCGCAGTTCGTGGCTCATCGAGGCCAGGAAACGCGATTTCGCCAGATTGGCGTCTTCCGCCCGCCGCCGTGCCTCGTCCGACATCGATTTCGCCGTCTCCAGTTCGGCGATCAGCGCATCCTTTTCGGAGCGGAACGACAGCAGCATCAGCGAGGAACGGTTGAGCTGGCGCGCTACATAGGCGAAGAAAGGCAACGAGGAGATCAGCAAGCCTGCCATGATCGCTTCGACCGGCATCCATAATTTCGCACTGGCATAAGCATAGATGGCGACCGGGAGGGCGAAGGTCGCCAACAGCGCACCGCGCAGGGACGAGGCCAGGATCGCGGTTGCCGACATGGCGAGCAGCAGCACCACCGCCTTGGCGACCTGGAACTGATCCATTTGGCAAGCTTCGCAGCCGAGCCATGCGAACCAGGCCCAGCCAAGCCCGCACAGAAAATGGCCGATCAGGAAATCCCTATGCGTTTCCAGCGGGTTGAGCTCGGACGCTTGAGTGACGCGTCTGGCCATGAATGCAACGATGGTATAGCAGATGAATGTGAACAGCGCCCAGACGCCGATCTCCTTGCCGATGCCCGCGAACAAGCCTGCCGCGGCCGTTGCCAGGATGAGCAGCGGAATGACGATCACGCCGCCGGTCATCGAAAGCGCGTGGAGCTTCAACAGCTCGCGGTCGAAGTCGGGATTTCCGGCTTGCTGCGAAAGACGGTCGCGCGTCTTGCGCACCGCGCGCGCGACATCGCTGTTGCGATGGCGTTTCCTGCGGTCCACAATAAACTTGTCTGCCATGGTCGAGCGTTGCAGGGGCATGAAGTCTTCAATTTACGCGGGCAGCAATTTCAAATCGTTAAGCTACGTTCGAATGATTAACCAACGGTTTGCCATATGAGCCGTTCGTGGTCGCAATGGCCTCGCCAGCGATACTATGCGCCACGTCCGCGAAGCCTGTGGCGCCGACTAATGGACTATGGGCTGACACTCATCGTGCTCGGCCTGGCGATCCTCCTGGCGGCGCGCCTCGACCGGATCGAGACGCGCAAGACGGAGGGCGCGGCCACCGTCAATGACGGCGATAGCATCACGCTCGGCGGCGAGCGCATCCGCATGCGTGGCATCGACGCGCCGGAATATTCGCAAATCTGCCGCAAGGACGGTGCCGACTATCCTTGCGGCAAGCTCGCGCGGCAGTCCCTGGTGCGGTTGATCGCCGGCAAAGCCGTCTCCTGCAGCGGCTGGCAGCGCGACCGCTACGGCAGGCTGCTCGGCGACTGCAAGGCCGGCGGCAAGGATCTCAACCGCGCGCAGGTCGAGGCCGGCTGGGCGGTCGCCTTTGGCGATTTCGAGACCGAGGAAGCTGCTGCGCGCGCGGGCAAAGCCGGCATCTGGGCCGGAACTTTCGACGAGCCGAAGAACTGGCGCGAGAGCCACGGCCATGAGCTGGTTGAAAGAAAGCACGGTACCTTGGCGTCGATCGGCGACGCCTTGCGCGAAATTTTTCGCTTCTGGTGAGCTGTGCCTATAGTTCGTCGAGACGGACGAGGAGGATAGAGATGAAGCTGTTCGACGGCGGGCGCGCGCCCAATCCACGCCGGGTTCGGATTTTTCTGGCCGAAAAGGGACTTCAGGTTCCGCTGGTGCCCGTCGACATGGGCGCGCTGGAGCACAAAGAGCAGCCGGTCAGCTCGCGCAATCCGCTGAAGCGTCTGCCGGTGCTCGAGCTCGACGACGGCACAGTCATCACCGAATCCGTCGCAATCTGTCGTTACTTCGAGGAACTGCACCCCGAGCCGGCTTTGTTCGGGCGTGGCGCGCTCGGCAAGGCGATCGTCGAGATGTGGCAAAGACGTGTGGAGTTCAATCTGTTCGGCTGCGTCGCCGCGGCGTTCCGGCACATCCACCCCGCAATGAGGGAATGGGAGATCCCGCAAATCCCCGAATGGGGCGAGGCCAACAAGCCGAAGGCGATCGAATTCCTGAGATTTCTGGACACTGAGCTCGCCGGCAGGGAATTCGTCGCCGGCGATGCCTATTCGATCGCCGACATCACCGGGCTGGTCGCCATCGACTTCATGAAGCCGGCTCGCATCAAGGTACCCGAAGAGTGCACGAACGTGCTGCGCTGGCATCGGGAAATCTCCAGCCGGCCGAGTGCCGCCGCCTGACAACGAGTTCCGAATGAGCGAAGAGCTGGAAGCCTTGGCGGCGAGGGTACGCGCCTGCCGCACCTGCGTCGATAACCCGGCCGGCAGGCCGTTGCCGCACCAGCCGCGTCCGGTGCTCAGGCCATCGTCGAGTGCGCGTATCCTGATCGCCAGCCAGGCGCCGGGTACCAAGGTTCACATTACAGGGATGCCGTTCACCGACGCCTCCGGCGACCGGCTGCGAAGCTGGCTGGGCGTCGGCAGCGAGGAATTTTACGACACGGACAAATTCGCCATCGTGCCGATGGGCTTTTGCTTTCCCGGTCAGGACGCCGGGGGCGCCGACCTGCCGCCGCGCCGCGAATGTGCGCCGGCCTGGCGCACATCGCTGATGGCGCTGATGCCGCAAGTCGATATGGTGCTGACGATCGGCATCTACGCGCAAAGCTGGCATATGGGCGCAGCGCGCCGTCCCTCGCTGACGGAAACGGTCATGGATTGGCGTGCCATCTGGGCGGCGGCAACCGACCCGAAAGTCCTGCCGCTGCCGCACCCGTCCTGGCGCAACACCGGCTGGCTGAAGCGCAATCCATGGTTTGAAATGGATTTGCTGCCCTTTCTGAGATCGGAAATCCGCTATCGCCTCGGCTAGGCATTCAGCAAGAAATCACTCGCTTTCGCACTATGCGGCAGAATTTCTTTCTTGTAATAGGCTCGAGCAAGAGGGATTATGGTAATCCATTCCTCGAAGCGCGTCGCGCATGAGGGGACGCGCGTTAAATTCTTGTTTTTATGCATGTCGTTGTGCCAAGGCCGCTGCGCACTTGGACGACTTGCATCAGGGGAGCACCCAATGGACCGCCTTGATAGAAAAATTCTCCGCCTCCTACAGGAGGATGCGACGCTTGCAGTCGCCGACGTCGCCAAGAAGGTCGGCCTGTCGACGACGCCGTGCTGGCGGCGCATCCAGAAGCTCGAGGAAGAGGGCGTCATCAAGCGGCGCGTCGCCATCCTCGACCATGAAAAGGTCAATGTGCGGGTAACGGTGTTCGTCTCGATCCGCACCAATTCGCACAGCCATGAATGGCTGCGGCGCTTTTCGGAGGTCATCCAGGAATTCCCGGAAGTGGTCGAATTCTATCGCATGAGCGGCGACGTCGACTATCTCTTGCGCGTCGTGGTGCCCGATATCGCCGCCTACGACGCCTTCTACAAGCGGCTGATCGCCAAGATCGAGATCCGCGACGTGTCGTCTTCCTTCGCCATGGAGCAGATCAAATACACGACCGAGATGCCGCTGGATTACATGATGCTCGACAAGGAGTCCGGCGCCAACGCCGCCTGAAGCCCTATCGATTTGTGAGGTCGGGCGCAACCGGATCTAGAGCCACCCAGCCTGCTGCAGAGACGACGGTTGACGGAGCAAACTCTAATATTCGGTTTTCGCAACGACGGCACCGACAGTGTTCGTTTGATAGTCGAGCCGTGGGCGGAAGAATTTGACATCCCAAGAGAATCTGCAGCTGAAATATCGATATTTTTCACGAGGCCAGGCAGGATAGACAGCCAGCATACTCAGGGCACGTTTGTGATATGGCTTTGGGAGGGGTGCCGCGCGATGGTATCCATCGATGGAACGGATTGCACGAACTCCATGCTTATCCCAGTTCCGTCCATTCCTTGAGTTAGCCCCGTTTAGTTCTTCTTTTTGTTGAGGAAACTCCAGGGCGAGTTGACCGGCAGCGTGATCGTGTCCGGCACGGCGTCGACGTTAACCACCTCGGCCTTGCGCACGGTGTAGCCCGACTGGATGACACTGACGCCGTCGAGGATGAAAAGCTGGCTCTTCTCCATGCCCGGCCGTAATGCGCCGGTCACCGAAACCGGCTGGTAGGCCTCGGACATCCTGTAAGGCTGTGCAGGCGTGACGAGGACGATCTGGTTGGGCGGCGGCGTCGGCATGTGGCTGCAGGCTCCCGTCCACGGCACCAGCAGGAATTGGTAGACGAGATCACCATCGCGGTCGACCGGCAGCGCATAGCCTGCGAGTTGCACGGTCTTGTCCTGCAAGTCGAGTGAGAGCGTCTCGCCACGATCCGGCATTTTGGCCGCGATCATCGGCAGTCCGACGCCTTCGGCGGCTGCCTGGGTAGCCGGGCGCAGATCCTTCCAGAAAATGTGCGTGGTCCCAGTGGAAGCGCTTGCCGCGATCGCGGACGCCAACAAGGCAGTTGCCATGATCGTGCCTGATTTAAAACGGTTGCTCATCGCTGCTCCGCCGTTGAGCCTTGATCTGCGGACATCAAGTAAAGCTGCCGCTGCCTCACAGGTCAACGCTCAAGCCGCATCACATGCCGGCGTGAGCCGGTCATGCCGATCTCGCGAAAGCCGCGGGCGACGAACATGTCGCGAAAACCCATGAAGCTGTAGCTCGGCGAAGCCTGGTCGACGGGATAGGCTTCGATCGTCCTGGCGCCTTTGGCAAAGGCGTGATCGATGACCGCGTCGAGCAATGCGCTTGCCAGCCCGCCGCCGCGCAACGCTCTCGGCACAAAGAAGCAGACGATCGACCAGATGCCCATCTCGCTATCGTCCTGCTGCCGTGACAGCTTGCGGTAGGTCTCGCGCGGCGCAATCGAGCACCAGCCGACGGTCCGGCCATCGATCTGGGCGACAATGCCGACCGGCGTGCCGGCATCGATCAGCGTCATCATCGCGCGTTTCTTCTCGTCGTTCTCGACAAGCTCGCGGCGGTCGAGATTGCGCCAAGCCATACACCAGCAGTATTTCGGCCCGCCGGGTTGCTCGAACAGGTTTTCGAAATCGGCGCGCGTCGATTGCTTCACCTCCGTGAAGCGCACTTCGCTCAGGTCAAGCTTTTCTGGCGGCGAGCCGCTCGAGCGTCTTGGCATCGGAAAGTTCCTTCACGGCGTCCTTGCCGATCCAGCGTGCGGTCCTGTCTGTCGAGGCCGCCAGTTTTAGCGCCACGGCAAGGGCAGGGCCGTGCAAATTCATCGATCGCTTGCCGATCGAACGAAGCGCCCAGTTCACGGCCTTCTTCACAAAATTGCGGGCGTCGGTCGCATGCGCTTCGATGATCGGCAGAAATTCGAGGAAGGTCGTCTCGGGTTCCTTCTTTCGGTGGACCACCGACCAGGCCATCATCGCAAAAGCCGTGCGTCGAACGAATTCCCGTTCGTCGACCGCGAATTCGGCGATCAATTCCCTCCAGCAATCCGTATCGACAAAGAGATCGGAGACCCCGTCGACAATATCCCAGGAATCGAAAGTCGCCGCCCATCGTCTTGCATCCGCGGCGGAGAACCGCTCCGGATCGGCTGTCACGGAAGCGATGAACTGCGCCTCCATGATGCCTGTCTGCCAAAGCTCGAAGGCACGCTCATGGTTGCGCTTGATTTTCTTGGCAATATGCCGCTGCACGCCATGCGAGATACCGAGCGCACGTTCGATCTTGATGCCGTAGCGCAGCATGCCAAGCCGATTTTCCTCTGAGGCGATCGAGCGCAGATGAGCGACGATTTCATCGGCGCTGGATTGAGGCGAAAGCTCGGCCACGGTGAAATCCTATTTCTCCAGCCGCGCCAGCAGCGAGGACGTGTCCCAGCGCTTGCCGCCCATCGCCTGCACGTCCTTGTAGAACTGGTCGACAAGTGCCGTCACCGGCAGTTTGGCGCCGTTGCGGTCGGCCTCGGCGAGGCAGATGCCAAGATCCTTGCGCATCCAGTCGACGGCGAAGCCGAAATCATATTTGCCGGCATTCATCGTCTTGTGGCGGTTCTCCATCTGCCAGGAACCGGCGGCGCCCTTGGAGATAACCTCGATTACCTTTTCGATGTCGAGCCCGGCCTGCTTGCCGAAGTGGATACCTTCGGCCAGTCCCTGAACGAGGCCGGCGATGCAGATCTGGTTGATCATCTTGGTGAGCTGGCCAGCCCCTGCCGGTCCCATCAACCCGACCATGCGGGCATAAGCATCTATGACTGGCTTGGCCCTGTCGAAGGCGTCAGGCTCGCCGCCGACCATCACGGTCAGCATGCCGTTCTCGGCGCCTGCCTGACCGCCGGAGACCGGGGCGTCGAGGAACGCAAACCCGAGCGCTTGCGCGTGCTGCGCCAGTTCGCGCGCGACCTCGGCCGATGCCGTTGTGTTGTCGATGAAGATCGCGCCTTTCTTCATGGAATTGAAGGCGCCCTCGGCACCGGTCGTCACCGAGCGCAGATCGTCGTCATTGCCGACGCAGGAAAAGACGAAGTCCTTGCCCTCCGCCGCCTCCGCTGGCGTCGCAGCGAAGCTGCCGCCGTGCTGGGCAACCCACTGCTCGGCCTTGGCGCTGGTACGATTGTAGACGGTGACATCGTAACCGCCCTTGTTCTTGAGATGTCCGGCCATCGGATAACCCATGACGCCAAGACCAAGAAATGCCACCGAAGCCATGTTTTCGAATCCCCTAGAAGCCTGCTTTGCGGTCTTCTTACCGGATCAGGCAAGGCGATGGGAGTCAGCGGTGCAGGTGGATGGTGATGCGCCGTTCGATCCATTCGACCGCGTGACGCAGGATCTCGACAATGATCAGATAGATGATCGCCGCCCATATAAAGGACTGGAAGTCGAAAGTGCGCGCATAGGTGAGCTTCGTGATGCCCATCAGATCATAGACGGTGATGATGGCGACGATCGCCGAGCCCTTGATCATCAGGATGATCTCGTTGCCATACGGGCGGAGCGCCACGATCAGCGCCTGCGGCAGGATAATTTTCCGTAGGATTTGCACTTTGTGCAGGCCGAGCGAGGCGGCACCTTCCCATTGACCCCTCGGTACGCTCTCGATCGCGCCACGCAAAATCTCGGCCTGGTACGCGGCCGTATTCAGCGAAAAGGCGAAGATCGCGCAGTTGAACGCCTCGCGGAAGAAACCCCACAGGCCGACCATCTCGAGTTCCGGCCGGAAGGAGCCCAATCCGTAGTAGACCAGGAAGGTCTGCGCCAACAGCGGCGTGCCGCGAAAAAAATAGACATAGGCATAGGCAAACCCCGAGAGGATCGGGTTCTTCGACATACGTGCATAGGCGATCGGCACCGACAGGATCGCGCCAAGCACAATCGAGATGGCAACCAGCAACAGGGTGATGCCGAGGCCGGATATGTAGCCGGGTGCATATTTCTGGAAGAACTCCGGGTTCCACGCAGCGACCAGGTAGACGACCATGCCGATGCCGAGAGCGATCCACAGGCCGACCAGGACATGGCCGAGGATGCGTTGGCGCGACCAGCCGCGTGCGGGCGGCGGCGGCCGGTCGACCTTCAGCGTGTCGGTGGCCAGGCTCATCTTTTGACCTCGCTGCTGCCGACCGCTCGTTCGATCGCATTGATGCCGAAGGAGGAGACGATCGCCAGCAGGAGATAGATCAGGCCGGCAAAACCGTAAAACAGGAAGGCATGCTTGGTGACGCGAGCGGCAACCCCGCTCTGCCGGAGGATCTCGTTGAGCCCGACGGCCGAGACGAGCGCGGTGTCCTTGAGCAGGATAAGCCAGAGATTGGCAAGTCCGGGCAACGCGATGCGGATCAACTGCGGCAACACGATCAGCCGCATCGTCTGGCCGCTGGACAGGCCAACCGAATAGCCTCCCTCATATTGCCCTTTTGGAATGGCGCGGAAGGCGGATAAAAACACCTCGCTGGAATAAGAGGAGAAAATGAAGCACAGCGCGATCATGCCGGCGACGAAGCTGTTGACGTCGGCGGAGGTGCCAGGGCTCACCAGCCGGACAATGTACTGCAGGATCAATGGGATGCCGAAGAAGATGAGAAATAGGGTGAGCAGCTCGGGTATTCCGCGAAAAATCGTGGTGTAGATGTTCCCGGCCAGTCTCAGCGACGGCTCTTCCGATTGTTTGGCCAGCGCCACGAAAAAGCCGAGCGTCAGCCCGAAGGGCAGAGTGGCCAGCGCAAGACATACCGTGACAAATACACCCGCGGCGATGTCGTCGAGCCAGCCTTCGGGTCCCCAACTGAGAAGCGTCAGTGCGCTCTGCATCCGCCTGCCTGTTCTCCTTGAGGCTCTTCGAGACCCGTACCGCATCACCCCTCGTGCGCGGCGTCCTTATAAGAACGGCGGGAATCTCCCGCCGTTCACGTCCTCCTATGTCGGTCGATCAGGACTCGCCGCCATAAACGTCATATTTGAAGTATTTGTCGTTGATTTCCTTGTACTTTCCGTTTGCGCGGATGGCGTCGATCGCCGCATTGAACTGGTTGACCAGATCGGTCTCGCCCTTGCGCACGGCAATGCCGGCGCCCGGACCGTGGATTTCGATAACCGGCTTGATTGTGCCGACCAGCTTGCAGCAGGCGCCGTCCGGCGAATCCAGCCATTGCTGCAGCACGACGACGTCGTCGTTGGCGGCATCGAGCCGGCCATTGGCCAGATCGAGCTGGTATTCCTGTGCGGTCGGGTACGGCTTGACGGTGCTGTCGGTATAAGTCTTGGTCGAATAGTTGAAATGCGTGGTGGACGCCTGCACGCCGATCGTCTTGCCGGCCAAATCTTCCTTGGTGACACCCTTGATGTCGGTGTCCTTGGGCGCGGCGATCGCCGGCGGCGTATTGTAATATTTGTGGGTGAAGTCGACCTTCTCGGCGCGTTCCGGCGTGATCGACATCGACGCGACGATGGCGTCGAACTTGCCTGCCTGAAGGGCTGGAATGATGCCGTCCCAGTCCTGCGCGACGAAGGTGCACTTCACCTTCATCTCGTCGCAAAGCGCCTTGGCGATGTCGATATCGAAGCCCACGAGTTGGCCGTCGGCGGTGAGGTTGTTGAATGGCGGATACGCTCCCTCGGTGCCGATCCTCAAGGTTTTTTCCTGCGCCTGGGCAACGCCAAGCGTCAGCAGCGCAGCCGAAGCGGCGAGCGCGATACGCAGTGCAATACGCATAATGGTCCTCTCTGTTGGTCCCGGCCGTCGTTCCCGAACGGCTCTGTGGGCGGTGCTTTTGACCGCCCGCTGGCGCGATACTCCCATTCTTTCCCAAGAAAAAGCAACTGCAAAACCGTCGCTTGAGGGAAGGTCATGTTCAGAAAACGGTGACGCTGGGTCAAACGCCTGAATGGAGAGAAAGTGGCCGGAAGCCCCCTGCGGCCGCGATCTCAGCGCGTCAGGCCGGTGGCGCGCTCGATGAAGTCAGCTATCGAATTCGTGTCGTCGAGATCGAAGGCCGGCAGGTCTTCGCCGACAATGTGGAAGTCGGACGCGATGGCGACAATGTGTGGATCGCCTGCCGAGAGCGGTGTCCGGTCCTTGGCCTCGAGCCGTCGCGTCTCGATTTTCTTGTGCGCCTCGCGCTTGTAACCCTCGACCAGCACGATATCGGAGGGTGCCAGCCGTGACAGGATCGCGTCCAGCGTCGGCTCGTCCTCGCCGCGCAATTCGTGCATCAGCGCCCAGCGCCTGCCCGACACGACCGCGACCTCCACTGCTCCCGCCTGCCGGTGGCGAAAGCTGTCCGCTCCGGGTTTGTCGATGTCGAAATCATGATGGGCGTGTTTTACCGTCGACACTTTCCAGCCGCGCCGGACGAACTCGGCCACCAGCTTTTCGGTCAATGTCGTCTTGCCGGAGTTCTTCCAGCCGGTGATGCCGAAGACACGTCTTTTCATGGCTCGATGCTCCGCAACAGATGCGCGGCCTGGGCAAGGTCGTCGGGGGTGTTGATGTTGAAGAACGGATCGATCTCGGCCCCGCCGGATTTCAGGATGGGAAATTCTACCTCGACAAAACCGTGCCGGTCGATGAACGCCGCAACGCGCCGGTTGTCTTCCTCGACGAGAAATTGTCGCAAGGCCTGATCTAACCCTGGCGGCCAGAGTGCAAAGGTCGGATGCCGTTTGCCGCCGGAACAGGAGACCGCGATAGAGCCCGGGCGCGCATAGGCTGCCGCGAGCAGCCGCTCGACCATATCCTTGGGCAGGAAAGGCGTATCGCCGGCAGCCGTGACCAGCGCCTGACAAGTCGTGTCGGAAGCCCATTCGAGGCCGGTCAGTATCCCGGCAAGCGGCCCGGCATAACCTTTGACGGTGTCGGCAAGCACCGGAAGCCCCGTCGCGGCAAACCGTGTCGGATCGCCATTGGCGTTTAGCGCAAGCGGACCGACCTGCGGGCCAAGGCGCGAAACGACACGGTCGAGCAGGGTACCGTCGCCAAGCGCAAGCAGCGTCTTGTCGCCGCCGCCCATCCGGCTCGACCGGCCGCCGGCCAGAATGATCCCTGCGATATGTCGGCCCATCGTTTGCTGCCCAGACCCAAAATCCAGTTTTCAAATCAGACAGTCGTCGACAGTCACTCTATATGCCGTCCGGCGCCATGTCCGGTCCAGTGCTTTCGGCGGCTGTTTTTCGCCGGCCGACGATCCGTTCGCGGTAGAGTGCATAGAGGCCTGAGCCGATGATGATCGTGGCACCGAGGATCATCGGCAGATCCGGGACATCGCCGAAGATCGTGAAGCCAAGCAGGATCGACCAGAGCAGGGCGGTGTAGCGGAACGGCGCGATGAAGGAGATATCGCCCACCCGCATCGCCGTGATGATGAAGTGGTAGCCGATGAGCACGAGCACCGCCGCCAGCGCCAGGAACGCCGTGCTTTGTCCTGTCATCGGTGTCCAACCGCCCATCGGTGAAAGCAATGCCGCGCCCAGAAACGTCATGGCAAGGGCGGTGGCGCTCGACACCAGCAATGTCGGAATTGCCTGCGGTATCCGCTTCGTGGCGAGATCGCGCACTGCACAGCATGCCACGCTGGCCAGCGCCAGCAGAGAAAAGACGCTGAACCCTTCGAAGCCCGGCCGTACGATGATCAGCACGCCGGCAAAACCGACGGCAATAGCCAGCCAGCGCCGCCAGCCGACGCCCTCGTTGAACACAAGCGCTGCGCCCATCGTCACCGCCAGCGGCAGCGCCTGCAGCACGGCGGAGACATTGGCGATCGGAAGATGCGCCAGAGCAACCAGGAAGGACACCGTGGCGCCGGCCTCGCCGGCGACGCGCAGCGCAACGGTCGGCTGCAGCATCGAACCTGGCCGGGCAAGCGCGCCGCGTTGCCACGCAAGCAGGCCAACGAAAAGCGAAGCAAAGGCGCCGCGGATCAGCATGACCTGCGCCATGTTCATCGATTCCGACGAGAATTTGGTGATAGCGTCGTTGAGGGTGAAACCAGCCATGGCCACCATCATGAACAACGCGCCGCGCAGGTTTGGCGAAAGAGGCAAGGCGATTACCGGGTGAGTCCTGCAGCAAGCGTCTAGCAGGCACCCGCAAAACAGCAACGTCAAAGGGCTGGGCCACAGCCTTTCTATGGCCCGTAACGTCTGTCGCGCAAGAGCGGCAGGGCTTATTTGGGCGTCAGTACCTCGGTGCCGTTGCCTTCCTTGCCGGCAATCGTCCACAGGCCACGCAGCGAGCCGTCGTCCTGCACCTTGTAGACGACAAGACCGACCGCCTTGCCCATGACATAACCGGCGGAGAAGGCATCATCATTGCGCATGCAGATACCGTCCGAGGACGAGCCGCCTGTCTCCCAATGGATCGTGCAGGTCGTCTCGCTGGTCAGAGTGATCGTCGCGTCGCCACCATAGGACGACCCATCGAAATTGGTGCCGGCCACGGCATAGGTGCCGCCGATCGACTGAGCCGCCGCGGGCAGGGCCGCGAGGCTGAGCAATGCAAGAGAAAGAATGAGTTTGCGCATATCGTATTCCCCCACTGGGCGAAGAACCGCTCCAGAGCAGAGGCTAGGCCCGAATGGGCTTGCGGTAAATCCGGTGACCGTTTGCGGACGAGACCTTTTCTGGGTGTGACCCAAAAAAGGTGCCGTTCTAAAGGATAGGTCCGGAGGGCAAATTTATCACATTGCGGCTCGAGGAAATATTTCGACGAGATCAAATTTGCTCGGCAAGATTCACCAAATTGGTCATTGTAAGCTTCTGATCGTGTTGGGGAGATGGTCCATGATGAATGCACGAGGCAATGCGGACTGGCTTGGCACAGGCAGCAGGCGGCATGTTTCGTCGGCTTTCCGGTTCTCTTCTGCCCTGGCCGTCATCCTCATGGCGATAGCGCCTGCGTTCGCCGAGAACGGCGCTTCGGCGTCGGCAGTCGAACGGATGTCCACGCCGGGTCACGAAGCGGATGAGCTCGCTCGCCGCGTCGGGAAATGATCCGTCGTCAACACGATCTGGCCAACGCCCGGTGCGCAGCCGATCGTCATGACCGGGCTGGTGGCCGAGCGCACGATGATCGGTCCCTTCATGCAGGAGGTGATGCGCCCGGCGCCCGGGTCGAAAATGCCGGACTTCCAGCGGATAGCCTATTTGAGCTATGACCGGGTGGAGGGCCGCTGGAAGTATGTCTCCATGGACACCCGTTTCCCGGCAGGGATCATGCCCGCCTGGAGTTTTGGTGGTGAGGAGGACGGCAAGATTTCACTCCTGTTCCAGCCGCTTGGTTTCGTCGGCTTCGGCCCCGAGGTCGAAGGGCGGTTCACGGCCTCCGATTTCGTCATTTCCAGGGACGGCGACAATCACGAAGTGGCCGAGCAACATTTCCTCCAGGCCAATGGCAGCGGCAAAAAATGGCTTGCCGTACGATATGACTACACGCGCCAACAACCGTGACTCGCTAGCAAAAACAATAGGCTGCCAATAAGTTCTGACGTCGCCGGATGCTCACGGTCCCCTGAGGCTGCCGGCGATCGCATCGACGAGCGGGTCGTATTTCGATTTCAGGGCTGGCGGGTAGTCGATCCAGACCGTGCGGATGACACCGTCTTTTCCGAACAGGCGGCGTTCGTAGAAGATGTTCTCGCCTTTGATGCCCGACAGCACCGCCCAGTCCTTGCCGGTCTTGCTGTAGGTGATCCTGTAGCCAGGTTCCTTGCCGGCCCTCTCGGCGGAGACCAAGGCTGTCGGGGTGTCATCATCGATGTTGAGGATACCCGAACAGATCAGGCTGGCGCCATCGGCAGTGAGCCATTGTTGTCCATCGCCATTGTCCGGCTCAGACTGGCGAAGAGTGAAGATTTCATCCGGAAAGGTGCAGATGGTACCGAAGCGCTCGTTCGTATAGGTAAATGGCGCGGCAACTGCCGTGGTCCCCGCCATCACTCCGAAAAACGTCAGGACTGCAAAAAACCGCTGCACGCCTTGCCTCGCGCCGATACCAAGGCGATTATTCTTGCACGAAATCGGCGAAAAATCAGCCGCCGGTGACGCTCATATGCCGCGACACCGACGGACGGTTGGTGCGGCGATCGATGATGAAGTCGTGGCCTTTGGGCTTGCGGCCGATTGCTTCGTCGATGGCGTCGGCGACCAGCTCGTTGCCTTCCGACGCACGCAGCGGCGCGCGCAGGTCGGCCGCATCTTCCTGGCCGAGGCACATGTAAAGGGTGCCGGTGCAGGTCAGCCGGACCCGGTTGCAGCTTTCGCAGAAATTATGCGTCATCGGTGTGATGAAGCCCAGCCGCCCGCCGGTCTCGGCGACTTGGACATAGCGGGCCGGGCCACCGGTCTTGTAGGGAATGTCGCTTAGCGTGAACTGGCGTTCGAGAGCCGCGCGCAGCAGCGACAGCGGCAAATACTGGTCGGTGCGGTCGGCATCGATCTCGCCCATCGGCATGGTTTCGATGACCGTCAGATCCATGCCGCGGCCATGCGCCCAGCGCAGCATTTCAGGCAATTCGGCGTCATTGAAGTCCTTCAACGCCACGGCATTGAGCTTTACCTTTAGCCCGGCCGCCTGCGCGGCGTCGATGCCGTCCATGACCTTGTCCAGATTGCCCCAGCGGGTGATCTGGCGGAATTTGTCGGCATCGAGGGTATCGAGCGAGACGTTAATGCGCTTGACGCCGCAGTCGGCGAGCTCGGCGGCAAAGCGGGAAAGCTGCGATCCGTTGGTGGTCAGCGTCAGCTCTTCCAGTGCACCACTCTCGAGATGCCGCGAAAGCTGGCGTACCAGGTGCATGATGTTCTTGCGCACAAGCGGCTCACCGCCGGTGAGGCGGAGCTTGCGCACGCCCTTTTCGATGAAGACCGTGCAGAGCCGGTCGAGCTCTTCCAGCGACAGCAGGTCCTTCTTGGGCAGGAACGTCATGTCCTCGGCCATGCAATAGGTGCAGCGGAAATCGCAGCGGTCGGTGACCGACACGCGCAGGTAGGTAATCGTGCGACCGAAAGGATCGATCATATCCATGCGTATGCGCTTTCCGTGGCCGTGAACGGCTTCGTTATATATGGCTATGTGATACGAGCCAACTTGCCATTCAAGATAGAAGCTCGCGATCATCGGTAACATTCCGACGCCGACAGATCATGTCGGAACTTTCCATGCGGCCTTTTCCCTCGACGCGAAGCGGCGTAGGGAAGGGCGGTTCTCCGCAGGATCCACCACCATGACAGCGCCCAAGGAACTCAGGGTCTCGAAGGACCGCAAGCTGCTTTCCGTCACCTTTCCTGGCCATCAGCCGTTCGAATTGCCGGCCGAGCTGCTGCGCGTCGCCTCGCCATCGGCCGAGGTGCAGGGCCATTCGCCCGAACAGCGCGTCACCGTTCCCGGCAAGCGCAACGTGGCGATCCTGAAGATCGAGCCAGTCGGCAATTATGCCGTGCGCATCACCTTCGATGATTTCCACGACACCGGTATCTTCACCTGGAATTACCTGCATACGCTGGGTCATGAGAAGGATGCACGCTGGGCCGCCTATCTCGCCGAGCTGGAAGAGAAGGGGCTGAGCCGCGACCGCTGAAATGGATCCCGCAGGACTCTCAGGTCAACGCAAGATCGCCAGTATCTCGCTGGTGTCGTAATAAAACGGCGTGCCTTCGATCAGCCGGTCATCCTTGAAGCGCAACACTTCGGCAAACGGCTGTTTGATGGTTGCGCCATTGGCCCGCGATGAAAGCGAAAGCGAGCAGCTCATGAACACCGTGTCATCGTTTTGGGCGACCTGAAGGTCCTCCACCGCCACGTCGCTCCAGATTTCCCGCATTTTGCGGAAAAGGGCGCCAACGCCGTCGAGGCCGTTCCAGTCACCGGCATAGGGCAGGGAGCGCGGCTCATGCACGACAATCTCGGCATGAAATGCGCAGGCAAGCACATCGAGGCTCTCCGACCCTGATTGCAGGAAACGCATTTCAACATTGAACATGTTTTCAATAAGTTCCATGGCGGTGCGTCGCCGGTCGAGCGGTTTATCCATTTTTGACCTCCGTATCCCTTGGCACGATCATGCAGGTAAAGCGGTTTGCCCTTGTTTGCGTTGCCTCGACACCCGTTTCCTGATGACCGGCAAACGGGCATTTGTCGTGAAAACGTCATGCATCTGGAGTAGCGCCGGCAAAGCTTTGGAGACGAACACATGTCGATAATCACCAGCGTCGAACAGCTCGAAGCGCTCTATGGCCTGCCTGGTGAAGCGTCAGTGGTCAAGGAACTCGACCAGCTGATTCGCGAATACGCAGCTATCATCGAGGCTTCGCCGTTTGCCGCGCTCGCAACCTGCGGGCCAGAAGGGCTGGACTGCTCGCCGCGCGGCGATCTCGCCGGCTTCGTCCGCATCCATGATCCGAAAACGCTGATGATGCCGGACCGGCGCGGCAACAACCGTGCCGATTCGCTAAGGAACATCCTTCGCGATCCGCGCGTCGCGCTCCTGTTCCTGGTGCCGGGTTCCGGCACGACGCTGCGCGTCAATGGCCGCGCCCACATCACCACCGATACCGGGCTCTGCGCCTCGTTCGCCGTCGAGGGCAAGCCGGCGCGCTCGGTGACGATCATCGAGATCGATGCGGTTTATTTCCAGTGCGCCCGCGCCATCCACCGATCGGAACTGTGGAACCCGGCAAGGCATGTCGACCCGAGATCGCTGCCGACTCCCGGCCAAATCCTGGAAATCACCAGCCGCAAGAACATTGACGGCGAGGTCTACGACAAGGAATGGCCCGAGCGCGCGAAAAAATCGATGTGGTGAAGCATTTGGTGGTGGAGCACTGGGCTGTCAGGCGGTCTTCAAAACCTCGGCAACCCTACGCATCTGTTCGCCGATCATGTCGCATTGTTCCGGTGTCGACTGGCTCATCGCCTTCTCGATCAGCGCCATATGGACCTTCAGCGCCTGCATCAGCAGTGCCTCGCCGGCCTCGGTCAACGTCAGCCGCAGCACGCGCTTGTCCTTCTCATCGCCCTCGCGGCGCAGCAGGCCGCGCGTCTCCAGCTGCGGCAAAAGCATGGTGATGTTGGAGCGGCCGACCAGCAGCCGGCGAGCGAGGTCGTGCTGCGACATGCCGGGATGACGGTAGAGGTTCATCAGCACGTCGAGCTGCGCCGGCTTCAGGTCGAGCGGCGCAAGCTTCACCGCCAGGGTGCGTTCCAGCACATGGCAGGCGCGCGCCACCGCGACCCAGTTGCGAAAACGCGGGTTGTCCCAGGGCAGGTCTTGCTTAATGTTCATGTTTGAACTATTATGTTCATGCTTGAACCAATGAATGGATCGCCACTATGGCATCATTTGGACTGAAGGTCATCCGCGGCACGTTCGGCGTGGCTGAGCATGTGGCACCGCGACTCACCGGGCGTGCTGCATTCGAGCTGTTCTGCCGCACGCCGCACGAGAAGAACCTGAGCGAAGGCGAACGCCGCGCAATCGACCGCGCCGCCGATTTCATGACCCAGGCACGCCATCATCGGCTAAAGACCAGAACCGGCTGCGTCATGGTGCATGAATTCCGGCCCGAGCCGGGCAGGGCGGCTGCCGGCACCGTGCTCGTCATCCATGGTTGGCGTTCGCGCACCGAATACATGCGCACGCTGATCGAAGCCTATCGCGATGCCGGCTACAAGGTGGTCTCGCTCGACCTGCCGGGCCACGGCCGGTCGCAGGGCCGCCGGCTTACCCTGGTCAGCGCGGTCGATGCGGCACGGGTTGCCGGCGAATGGTTCGGGCCGTTTGCGGCCATTGTCGGCCATTCCTTCGGTGGGGCCGTTGCCGCCAACGCCGTCGCCGGTTCGATCAGGAACATCCCGCGATTGGCGGCCGGGCGGCTGGTGCTTATCGCCGCGCCGAGCTCGCTGCCGGCGATCTTCGCTGATTTCAGCCGCATGCTGAATGTCGGCTCGCGCTCGCAGGCCGCCATGGCCGACCGGGTCGAGCGCATCGCCGGCCGGCCGTTGCACGAGTTCACCGGTGACCGCCAGCTCGCAAGCACGCCGCTGCCGACGCTGGTGATCCACGCGCCGGACGACCGCGAAGTGTCCGCCGAGCATGCAAGGCTCTACACGCGCGCCGGCGACCATGTGCGGCTTTACTGGGCCGACGGGCTCGGCCACCGCCGCATTCTCGCCGACAGGGGTGTGGCGGAGCGTGCCGTTGGCTTCGTTGCCGGCAGGCTCGAGCCGTCTCTGCAGTGACCTGAATATCGTTCTTGTCAGCCGGGTTCGACGTCACGCTGCCCCGGTGCTGGCCATCGCTATCCAAGCCGCCATTGCCCCGGCCACCGTCGCCAGAAGAGCCGAGCGCGACGCGCCGTCGCGCGCCTGGATCGACATGCCGTGCTGCACGGTCGCGTAGAAGGTCGCGGCCGTACCGCAGTCGAAATCGGCCGGCAACTCTCCCTCGGCGACGCCACGCTCGAGGCGTCTCAGCAAGGCTTCGCGGTTTTCGGCGCGGCGACGGCGCAGATCATCGCAGATGGCGCCGCGGCTTGAATCCTGGTGCAATGCGCCGAGCGTGATAAGGCAGCCTTGCGGACGACCGGTCTGTGAATAGGCCCTGGCAGTCTGCCGCAGGAACCGTTCGACGGCCTCGCGCGCGGTCGGCGCCTTTTCCAGCGCGGACCAGATCTCGGTTCCCTCGACCCGCGTGTAAAGCTCGGTTGCCTCGAGAAACAGCGCTTCCTTGCTGGCGAAGGCGGCATAGAGGCTGGGTGAGTTGATGCCCATTGCAGCGGTCAGGTCACTTATCGACGCGCCCTCATAACCCTTGGCCCAAAACACTTCCATTGCGCGCCGCAAGGCGGCGGCTCGATCGAAGGTGCGGGGGCGGCCTCGTTCCGGCATGGCATTCTTTCTGTATTGATCGATACATAATTCGGTTGACGTGGTTCAGCAAGGCTGGCAGATATTTATGTATCAATCACTACAAAATGGAGAAGCAGATGTCATCCAGAAGCTTGAACGGCAAGGCCGCCCTCGTCACCGGCGGCAGCCGCGGCATTGGTGCGGCGATCGCAAGAAGGCTCGCGGCCGACGGCGCAGGCGTGGCGATCACCTATGTGAATGGCGCGGAAGGGGCGCGTGCGGTGGTCAGGGAAATCGAGGCGGCCGGCGGCCGGGCCTTTGCCATCAAGGCCGACAATCGCGATGCTGGGGCGATCGAGGCGGCAGTCGATGAGGCAGCAACAGCCTTCGGACGGCTCGACATCCTGGTCAATAGCGCCGGCATCTGGCGCGCTGCGCCGATCGATGCCCTGTCGCTTGCCGATTTCGACGAGACGATGGAGGTCAACCTCAGAGCCCCGTTCGTCGCCGCCAAGGCGGCAGCAGCGCATATGGGCGAGGGTGGCCGGATCATCTCGATCGGCAGCAATCTGGCCGAGCGTGCCACGGACGCCGGCCTGAGCGCCTACTCGGCCAGCAAGGCTGCCTTGGTTGGCCTGACCAAGGCCTTTGCACGCGATCTCGGTCCGCGCGGCATCACCGCCAATGTCGTCCATCCGGGGTCGACCGATACCGACATGAATCCGGCAGCCGGCCCGCACGCCGAGCATCAGCGCCAGAAGATGGCGATGCCTCGCTTCGGCACGGCCGACGAGATCGCCGGCATGGTCGCCTGGCTTGCCGGTCCCGAAGGGCGCTTCGTGACAGGCACGGCATTGACCATCGACGGTGGCGCCAACGCTTGAGGCTTGGCTCACGGGCACTATCATTATCGGGGGCGATGACGGATTGACTCGACCCGTCACGATCTTGTGAAACCGTTCTGCAACAGACGTTCCGAAATTTATGAAAGCTTAACGAAATCAGTATGAATCAGTGTAGTCACGCCTTACATCCGCCATGCGGTGGGCGAGACCGTGAAAGCGGTGCGGAACGGGATCCGGTTCAACCGGAGCGGGTGATCCATGAAAGTCCTTGGAAACAAAGCAACCGTGCTGCCGTTTGCGGTGGCCGCGGCAATGCTGGCCTTCGGGGCGCCGAAGGCTGAAGCGCAAGGGTTCTTCGACATGCTTTTCGGCGGCGGCGTCAAACACGCACCGCCGAAAGGTGACTTTCCGCCGCCACCGTCAAAATACAAGCCGAAGCCCAAGGCGCCGGCCGCTTCCGGTGGTGGTGCGCAAATCAGCGGCCCGTCCTATTATACCTACAAGAGCGATCCGCTGGTGCGCGTCGATTTTTCGGCACTGTCGGCAGCGCCTGAACCGGCAACGCCTCAGGACGCTGCTTTCGAGCCGGCGGCCACTGGGGCTGCATTCCGCGAAGCCATTGCCGGCCTCGACGGCTATGACCTCTACGCCGAGAAGGACATCGCCAAGGCGCTGATCGCCTATTACTCGGCCAATCCGGATTTCATCTGGGTGACGGGAACCAGTCCCAGCAGCCGTGCCCAGGATGCCGTGCGGGTGCTGGGCGAGGCCGCGAGCTACGGCCTGACGCCCGCCGACTACACCGTCGAAGTTCCGGCAGCAGGCACATTGGCGGGCAATGTCGATGAACGCCTGAAAGAGCTGGTCCGCTTCGAGATGGCGCTGTCGGCGCGTGTCCTGCGCTACGCCCGTGACGCACAAAGCGGCCGCGTCGATCCCAACCGCATGACCGGCTACTACGATTTTCCGCCGAAGCCGCTCGACATGGAAGGGGTGCTGAAGACGCTGGCCCATACCCAGCAAGTGCGCACTTATCTCGAGTCACGGCATCCACAGAATTCCGAGTATCAGGCGCTGCGCGTCGAACTGGAAGCGCTCCAGGCCAGCGCCGAAGACGAAATCACCATCGATCCCGATCTGCTGTTGAAGCCGGGGCAGACCAGCCCCGAGCTGCCGAAGCTTTTGACAAAGATCGCGCGCAATCTCGATGACGAGATGGGCGGCGCCTATGGCGAGGTCCTGGCGAGGCTCGCTACCAGCGAGGTCTACGATCCGGAGCTGGTGCCGGTGATCCAGGCGGTGCAGAAACGGGCCGGCATGAAAGGCGACGGCGTCATCGGCCCGCGTACCGTTGCATCGTTGGCCGGAACGTCCAAGGCCGACAAAGTTCAGAAGGTTCGGGTTGCGCTCGAAGAGTTGCGCTGGTTGCCTTCCGACCTTGGCAGCCCGCGCGTCTTCATCAACCAGCCGGCTTTCACCGCGAGCTATATCGATGATGGCGAGGAGAAGCTGAAGACCCGCGCCGTGGTTGGCAGGCCCACCAACCAGACTGCTTTCTTCTATGACCAGATAGAGCAGGTCGACTTCCATCCCTATTGGGGCGTGCCGCAGTCGATCCTGGTCAACGAGATGCTGCCGCGGCTGCGCCGGGATCCTGGCTATCTCGACCGCGCCGGCTACGAGGTGGTCGATGCCCGCGGCAAGCGCATTCCCTCGTCCTCGGTCAATTGGGGCGCCTACGGCGCAAAGATACCCTACGGCGTGCGCCAGCTGCCAAGCGAGGCCAATGCGCTGGGCGAGCTGAAGATACTGTTCCCCAACAAGCATGCAATCTACATGCACGATACGCCGCAGAAGTCGTTTTTCCAGCGCGACATGCGTGCGCTCAGCCATGGCTGCGTTCGCTTGCAGGATCCGCGCGGCATGGCCGCTGCCGTGCTCGGCACCTCGGTCGACTACATCGAGGACAAACTGAAACACGGACATTCGACCGAGGACGTGACACGCAAGATCCCGGTCTATGTCGCCTATTTCACCGCATGGCCGGACCTGTCCGGCAAGGTCGAATACTTCAACGACGTCTACGGCCGCGATACAAGGCTGCAGCAGGCGCTCGACAGCACGGAAGCGGTGCGTTCGCCGGCAAGCTGACGAATGCGGTTCTAGCGCTGAAACAGTGGACGCCGGAAACCGGCATCGCGTCCGGCGATGAGCCAATAGACCAAGCCCGCGACAACGCCTGCGGCGGCAATGATGCCGATATCGGCCCAGCGCTCCGGGTTCGTGTCATCCGGTACACTGGGCCAGATCAAGGCGAAGCCGCCAACCGCGGCCGCCGCGCCGAAGACCATGTGCAGCCAAAAACTGCGCAGCGAGAAAAACTCGGCAATCAGTGCGAAGATCAGCGTCTGCAGGCCGGTCAGCACGATCGTCAGAAAATAGATGAACATACCGAGCGGCGGCAACAGAAGCACCGCAATGGGGGTGACACCCATGACGTCGAAATAATTCGGCGCATTTGGCAGCGAACTCAGCCCGCCATAGATCGCCGCCACCGCGATCAGCCCAACCAGTACCGCTATGAAATAACCCGCGAGCATCATCAGAAAGCGTTTCAATACGTGCTTTACCGTCGCCATGCCCACCCCCGCGCGCAATGATAGCACCCAGTCCGCCATCAAAGTCATATCTACGCAGGCGTCTGCCGAAGGCCGGGGGCCTTCGAGGCGCGCCATTATTAGAATCTGAACCGTTGGCGGCCAGCTTCATTTCGGCGCGGCTGTCACCGGATCATAGGTGATTTCAACTTTGGCCTTGTCGCTCGTGTAATAAATGACGGTGTAGCCATCGCTGTCCCAATCGATTTCCTTGATGTAGCGGAAGTCGTCCCGCTGCTCGACCTTGGCGATGATTTCCGACAGCTTCTTGGCATTCTGCGGCGGCACCGGATTTTCGTCCGCGGCAAAGGCCGATCCGCCGACAAGCAGCACGGCGGCCGCCAAAAAAAGTCTGGACATGGCTTTCCCTCACATCTCGATGAGCAGAAACTCGTTTCCATGCAGGTTTGTTCCCGGAGCGCCGGGCGTTGCGCTACAAGGAGGCGCCGGCCATGCCTGATTTATGGCCGCCGAAAGAACAAGACGACTGCTTAAAATCGGTGATTTACCTACGAATGCCCAGCGTTTCATTCCGGCAGGCCAGCGAGCCGCAACCCTTCGACGTATCGGGCAAGGAGAGCCTTATCCCGATATGGCGCGCGGGAGCTGTATCGCTCGATCGAGAATTCCGGATTGAGCTTGAGAAGTTCGCTAGCGGCGCGACGGGCGTCCTCCAAGCGACCAAGTTGGGCATATGTTGCCGCCAGCAAGCGGTAGGCGGAACCAAGGTCCGCCATCTTTTCCAAAAGGGACAGGGCTTCGAGGTAGTTTCCGGAAAGGTATTTGCTGGCCGCAATGTTCCAAAGGTACCAGTCGGGTCGGCTGGGATTGAGCCGTAAAGCCAGTTCTCCGATTCTGGTCGCGTCCTCGAGACGCCCGAGATAGCCCAAGGCATCGCAATATTCGGCGAGGAGATCGCAATTGTTGGGCGCAAGCTCGCGGCCGCGTTCATAACAGCCTATTGCTCTTTCAGCTTCCCCCCGCCAGAGGTAAACGACGCCCAGCGCCCAGTGGACGTTGGCGTCGTAGGGACTGAGTTCAAGGGCTTTGCTCGCCGAAGCGAATGCACTTGCCAGCGTGGTTTCCAGATCGACGCGCTCATTCCATTTCAGCCTGTGTATCTCGAGCCAGGCGAGTCCCAGGTAGCCGCGCGCGTAGCCCGGATCGTCGTTGATCGCGGCGACGAACATCTCTCTGGCAAGTCTGACGTCATCCGGATTCAAGCTCATCTCAAGATGCCTGCCGCGCAGGTAAAAGTCGTATGCCCTCAGTGCGGTTAGCGGTTTGCCGAGAACACGGTGGCGCTCGGCCTCCTCGATCTTGATGTTAAGGGCGGCCGGAATGGATTGGGACAGCTCGTCTTGGATGTAGAACACATCGACAAGGTCGAAATCGTATTTCTCCGCCCAGATGTGTTCGTGTAACGCATTGGTCAGATTGGCATTGACCCGGACGCGCTTGCCGAGCCGCCTCACGCTGCCCTCAAGAGTGTAATGCGTGGCCGGAGCATTCTGTTGCGGCTCTGAACGAGGCAAGCGAACGATCACGTTTAACCCGGAGAAGCGCGACAATGCGGCAACGATATCCTCGGTTATGCCGGCGGCGAAATACTCCTGGTCGGGATCGCCGCTCAAATTCACAAACCTCGAGACATAGAGAAGCGTTCTGTTCGAGGCGATAGCAGGATTATCCTGAACGTTGAGCGACGGCGGTGCCATGAGGGCGGTGGGCGTGTGCTTGGATGGCGTGTCATCATCGATGATGACATTGAAAATCCGGAGCGGACGTTCAATGTTCTTCAACGCCTGCTCGCCCGCATCTTCGAAGCTGATATACAGGCGGTTGCCCACAGTATCGCGCACCGATGCCGAGACCGCGACGCCCCCAGGCCTGGCGATGCTCTCGATGCGCGCCGCCACGTTTACGCCGTCACCATAGACGTCTTCGTCTTCGAACAGGATGTCGCCGATATTAATGCCGATGCGAAATTCTATTTGCCGATCGCGATGGACGTTCGTGTTCCTCGTCCGCATCTCCCGTTGGATTTCGACCGCGCAGAGAACCGCTTCCTCGACGGCGCGGAACTCCACCAACATGCCATCGCCCATGAGCTTGATGATGCGGCCATGACGCAATGCGACCTTGACGTCCAATAGTTCCTGACGATGCTTCTTCAGGGCCGACAAAGTACCTTTCTCGTCAATTTCCATCAGCCGGCTGTAGCCGACTACGTCAGTGGCCATGATGACGGAGAGTTTCTGTTCCATCGGCGCTCCCCACTCCTACAAGCAACTAGATAACACATCCGCACCGCCGAAGCATCGAACTTGCGCGGACGGAAATGGGAAGATGATTACACGATAGGTTCCTGATGGCTGCGGAAATTTCGGCTGCCGGCATGGACAACTTATTGAAAGGCAATTCCGCTTCTGATTGTCGGCTTCGGGCTCAATCACGACCTTCCAGCAGAAGCATCTAAGGGCAGCACAGGGTCGGATCTTGCCGTTCATTGCCGATACCAAGCGTTAGGCTTTCACCACTAGCTCCGGGTGGCTATGCGCTTGCACGGGGGCAGGGAAGGCCGCTAAAGGCCTTCGAAGGACGGCAGGCTCCCTATCTCAGTCGAGCCGCCAGCGTCATTCAGAAGGCTGTAAAATCGAGCTTTCCTCCCGTGCCCGATCCCAGCACCGACCGGCCCCTCCTGAACTTCCCAGAGCCGACTCAATAGCCGCCTTTCAGGCTAGCTAGTACCGCGCCTGAGACTATCACTGAGCAGGCTGCCGCAACAAACAATGCACCGATCATAATGCCCCGCCATGGCTGTACACTTGGTAGTCGGACCTTATGTCGGAAGAACCAGTACAAGCCGAATGCAAGCCATGCATGTGCTGGTGCAGGGTGTTTCTAATGTCTTGGTACTGCATTCCGTGCATTGTTCCATGGACAACGACACCATGGGCGGCATAACCGAGATAGCGGGCGAGGCGCAAGGCTTCCCTCGGGTCGCGGGTTCGGAGCGAAACCTTGATGGTGGACGGCTTCCGTGCGGGGTGAGTGTGTCTCGGGATCGGCCAACGGAAATAGAAAATTTGGTTTCGCGAAAGTGCGAGGTACGTAGGATTTAACACTGGGATGTACCCCTTGGATGTCCCACCAAAGGATCGTGCAGGCTAACCTAGTGACTTTAAACAGAATGGTGGGCGATGCAGGGATTGAACCTGCGACCCCACCCGTGTGAAGGGTGTGCTCTCCCGCTGAGCTAATCGCCCGCTCGTTGCCCGAAGGCCAAGCGCGCCGCGATATAAGGGAGGCCGGCCTGTGAAGTCAACCACTTGTCAGCCGTCATCTGGCGGTCTGGACTATGGCCGGCTTCAGCCCTCTGCCGCGGCCATCAGCCCTTGTACCAGATCGAGCGTCAGCGAATCGAAATGCGAGATCACCGCCGACGGTTCGAACTCTCGCACATGACGATCGGTGTAGCCGAAATCGACTGCCACCACCGGAATCCCGGCGGCTTTCGCCGTGTCGATGTCGGTCTGCGAATCACCGACCATCAGTGCACGGTGCGGATCGCCGCCGGCGCGCGCGATGGTCTGCGTGAGATGGCGCGGGTCGGGCTTGCGGTACGGAAAACTATCCTGACCGCAGATCGCCGCGAAATGCCTGGTCATACCGAGCGCCTCGATCAGCGCCACCGAATTGGCCTCGTATTTATTGGTGCAAATGGCCAGCAGGTAACCGGCTGCCTCGAACCGTGCGATCGCCTCGGGGACGCCAGGGTAGGGGCGCGATTTGCCGGGGATGTTAACGGTGTAATGGTCCAGAAACAGCTTGAGCAGGCGGTCGTGCTCCTCCACTGCCAGCGACCTGTGCTGCGCTGCGTGAGCGCGCTCGATCATCACCCGGCCGCCATGGCCGACGAAGCGCTTGAAGCCGGCTTCGTCGACGGCCGCGAGCTGGCTGGCGGCAAGGCTGTGGTTGAGACTGTCGAGCAGGTCCGGCGCCGTGTCGATCAGCGTCCCGTCGAGGTCGAACACGATGATCGGTCGGGTCATGGCCTGTCCTGTGACGATTTGATTGCCGGCAGGCGATAACCGCTGCGGCCCGTTCAGGCAAGACGGCTTATCCACCGCGGGCAAGGTCCTTTGACCAGCCCGGCAAAAATGCTACGAGCGCCGAAACAAATCTCGGGACCCGGCATGGATGCGAGGCAATTGAAGGTTGAGGCCGCGCGGGCAGCGCTTGCCCATGTCACGGATGGCATGCGGCTCGGCATCGGCACCGGCACGACGGCGGACGAGTTCGTGCGGCTGCTCGCAGACAAGGTCGCCACCGGCCTGACTGTCATCGGCGTGCCGACCTCGGAGCGCACCGCCGTCCTTTGCACCGAGCTTGGTGTGCCGCTGTCCACCCTCGAGCAAACCCCCGAGCTCGACCTCACCATCGACGGCGCCGACGAGATCGATCCGGCGCTGACGTTGGTCAAGGGCGGCGGCGGTGCGCTGCTGCGCGAAAAGATCGTCGCGGCGGCCTCCGCCCGCATGATCGTCATCGCCGACAGCTCCAAGATGGTCGAGATGATCGGCCGTTTTCCGCTGCCCATCGAAGTCAACCGGTTTGGCCTGCGCGCCACCGAAATTGCGGTCGGCGCGGCAGCTGCAAACCTTGGCCTTTCCGGCCCTGTTACATTGAGGATGACGGGGAGCCAGCCATTTGTTACAGACGGCGGCCATTTTATCCTCGATGCATCTTTTGGCCGCATTCCGGATACAAGAGCGCTTTCGAATGCTCTCCACGCCATTCCGGGCGTGGTCGAGCATGGTCTTTTCATCGGGCTGGCATCAACGGCCATCATAGCCGGCGGCGACGGCATCCAAACCGTCCATGCCGCCCGAAAATCAGGGAGTTTTACCGATCATGATGTTGCATAACCGGGTTGGCCGCTTTTTTGCCATTCTGGCGGCCTCGGCCGTTTTCGCGTTTTCGTCGCCGGCATTCTCGCAGGACGTCACCGACGCGCATTTGAAGGCGGCGCGCGCCGCCGTCGCGGCAATCCATGCGACGGATACGTTCGACAGCATCCTGCCGCAAGCGGCCGCGGCACTGGAGCAGCAACTGATCCAGAAGAACCCGGACATGCAGGAACTGATCGCCAAGACCATCAACGAGAAGGCGATGGCCTTGGCATCGCGCCGCGCCGACCTGGAAAAGGAAGCGGCGCTCGCCTATGCAAAGGTATTCTCGGAAAAGGAACTCAATGAAATCGCCGCGTTCTACAATTCCGATTCCGGCAAGAAGCTGCTCGACAACGGCCCGATCGTGACGCGCGAACTGGTGAAGGCTGCCGAGATCTGGCAGAACGGCCTGGCTCGCGATCTCGCCCAGCAGGTCGGCGAGACCCTGGGTGCAGCGGCGAATGCCAAGGCGCCGGCTGCACCTGCCGACGGTACCGCTCCGGCCGATGGCGCAGCTCCCGCGGACGCTACACCGAATTGATTGCGGACTTCCGAGCCGCCTGACCGCCACTGGACCAAAAGCCCGGCAAGTCCGGGCTTTTCTTTTGATAGTCGGCAGCCTACCTGTCTCGGGGTTTGAGGGGCAAGGAGTTCAGCCATGGCCGGTTACGACTACGATCTTTTCGTCATCGGCGGCGGCTCCGGCGGGGTGAGGGCGGCGCGCGTCGCGGCCGCACTCGGCAAGCGTGTCGGCATTGCCGAGGAATACCGCTATGGCGGCACATGCGTGATCCGTGGCTGCGTGCCGAAGAAGCTCTACGTCTACGCCTCGCAATTCCCCGAGCATTTCGCCGATGCCGCCGGCTATGGCTGGACGGTGCCTGAGGCGCGTTTCGACTGGCAGACGCTGGTCGCCAACAAGGACCGCGAAATCAGCCGGCTGGAGGCCATCTACAAGAAGAACGTGCAGGGCGCCGGCGGCGAGGTCTTTCATTCGCGCGCCACCCTGGTCGATCGGCATGTGGTGCATCTTCTCGGTGAGGATCGCACCGTTACCGCCGACCAGATCCTGATCGCTACCGGCGGGCGACCGGCACCGCATCCGGCATTGCCCGGCCATGAGCACTGCATCTTTTCCAACGAGGCCTTCGACCTCAAGGAACTGCCGAAGGCAATCATGATCGAGGGCGGCGGCTATATCGCCGTCGAATTCGCCAACATCTTTCACGGCCTCGGCGTCGACACGACGCTGGTCTACCGCGGCAAGGAGATCCTCAGCCGTTTCGACATGGACCTCAGACGCATGCTGCACGACACGATGGAAAAGAAAGGGATAAAAATCCTCTGCCACGCCGTGTCCGAGTGGGTCAGGAAGCGGCCTGACGGCCGGCTCGACGCGCTTGTCACCGGTGGCACGGTGCTGACGGTCGACCAGGTCATGCTCGCCATCGGCCGCATTCCCAATACCGAGAACATGGGCCTGGAAGGCGTCGGCATCGAGATGACCAAAACCGGGGCAATCCACGTCGACGAATACTCCCGCACCAACATCGACAACGTCTGGGCAATCGGTGACGTCACCCATCGCGTGCAATTGACGCCGGTGGCAATCCACGAGGCGATGTGCTTCGTCGAGACCGCCTTCAAGGACAAGCCGACGGCGCCCGACCATGACACGATCGCTACCGCAGTCTTTTCGCAGCCCGAGATCGGTACGGTCGGTCTGTCGGAGGATGAGGCGGCAAAGCGCTTTCCGGATGTTGAAATCTACCGCGCCACCTTCCGGCCGATGCGGCACACACTTTCCGGCCGCGACGAAAAGATGCTGATGAAGCTGGTCGTCGACGGCGCCTCGAAAAAGGTCCTCGGCGCCCACATTCTCGGGCCGGATGCCGGCGAAATGGCGCAGCTTCTCGGCATACCGCTGAAGGCCGGCCTGACCAAGGATGATTTCGATCGCACCATGGCGGTGCATCCGACCGCCGCGGAAGAACTCGTCACCATGTACAAGCCGACTTACCGGGTGAGAGATGGTGAGCGCGTCTGACGCGACGACAACCCATCGCGGCAACGAAATTGCCGCGATGGAAGAGCGTGAGTTTTCTTACAGCAACGTTCCGCCCAGGATCACCAGCGCCACAGAAAAATAGATCACCAGCCCGGTGACGTCGACCAGCGTGGCGACGAACGGGGCCGATGCGCTGGCCGGGTCGAAGCCCATGCGCTTCAGGGCGAACGGCAGCATCGATCCAGACAGCGAGCCGAAGGTGACGATGCCAACCAGCGTGGCGCCGATCGTCATTGCGATCAGCGGCCAGTGCGGGCCGTAGTCGTAGAAGCCGAGATACTGCCAGAGCGCGATGCGGCAGACGCCGACCACGCCAAGAATCGAGCCAAGCACCAGGCCGGTGGGCAGCTCGCGCAATGCCACCCGCCACCAGTCGCCAAGGCCGATCTCGCGCAGTGCCAGCGCCCGGATGACGAGCGAGGTCGCCTGCGAGCCGGAATTGCCGCCGGAGCTCATGATCAATGGAATAAATAGCGTCAGCACGATCGCCTTTTCCATCTCGCCCTCGTAACTTTGCATCGCGTTGGCGGTCAGCATCTCGCTGATAAACAGCGCGCACAGCCAGCCGGCGCGTTTCTGGATCATCGCCAGAAAGCCCATCTTCATATACGGCTCGTCGAGAGCCTCCATGCCGCCGAAACGATGCACATCCTCCGTCGTTTCCTCGATCATCGTGTCGATAATATCGTCGATGGTAACGATGCCGAGCAGTTTGCCGTTGTCCACGACCGGAACGGCGAGCAGATCATATTTCGAGATCAGCTGAGCAACCTTTTCACTGTCGGTCAGCGGTGAAACGGTGACAGGCGCACGATCCGGCGCGATTGCCATGATCAGCTCGTCGGGCCCGCCAGCGATCAGTCGACGCAGGCTGGTCGAGCGCAACAGGACATGCGTTTGCGGATCGACGATGTAGATCGCGTAGACGGTTTCGCGCGTCCGCTCCACCTTGCGGATATAATCCAGCGTGCGGGCCACGCTCCAGTCCGGCGGCACGCTGACATATTCGGTCGTCATGAGCGAGGCGGCGCTGCCTTCGGGATAGCCGAGAATGGCAAGCAGCGTCGCGCGCAGCGGTGGCGCCAGGCCACCAAGCAGTTCGGAACGAGCCGGCTCGTTCAGATCGCGCAGTATGTCGGCGGCGCGATCGACCGACATGGCGGCAAGCAGTCTGCCTGCCTTGATGCGGGGCAGCGCCTCGACCAGTTCGGATGCGCCGTCGAGTTCAGGCTGGTCGAAGATCTCCACCAGCCGCCCGAACGGCACTTCGCAAAGCAGCTCCGATGCCGTCTCGCGGGGCTCCTGGTTCAAGGCCTCGACGATGTCGGCGACGTGTTCGTTGGCAAGTACGCGAGCGATGGCGATGGCATCGCCGCCCGCGACAGGGGAAAACTCGTTCATGGCTCACTCCTTGCCGTCCGGCAGGACGTGAGCCTGTCAGGTCACGTCAAGCGGACGGCGGTTGCGTTCGACTGTGACTGTCGCCAGGCATGGCGCGGTGACCTTTCTGCTCGCGGGTTCGAGTTGAGATTCTGCAAGCCGGCGCAACATAGGAGCGCGCCTTGCCGAGTCAATCGCGAGAGCGGGTTAAAACGGCGGCAAACCGGCGGATCGCGAGACTGTGATCGGGCTACGTGGCAGTGGCTGGATGCCGGCAGTGGTGCCGCGGCTATCTCTGCTTCAGCCGGCGGGGAAAGCGCAGCCACTTGTCCTCGGCCGGCCGTGTCGGCTGCGTGAGGATGGTGGTGAGCTCTACCGGCAAGCTCGGAACCAGCGGCTTCTTGGTAGCGACGCCGTCGGCGATCGCAACCACGCTGTGGTAGAATTCGGTGCCCGCGAGCGATCTCGGCGGCGTCGCCTCATGCATGATCGAGATCACGGTTGCATCAGGGCAATTGTCCTTGATCGCCTGGTGGAAGGCGATCCGTCCATCGGGGTCGAGCGCGCCGGTGGCTTCATCGAGGAACAGCAATCCCGGCTGCTGCAGCACGATGCGGGCGACAACCAGCTTCTGTTTCTGCCCACCCGAGAGAACCTGATCCCAGATCTTTCCTTCACGGCTCTCATCGGCCAAATGCTCGATGAAATCGCCGAGGCCGGCCTTGTGCAGGGCGGATGCGACCTGCATGTCGGCGTAATCATGCTCGGAACCAGGCAGGCAGACCAGTTGCTTCAACGAAACCTGCTGCAGCTTCACCTCCTGGGCGGCGTAGAAACTCCTGACCCCTTCCGGGAAGACGATGGTGCCGCGGCCATAAGGCCACAGGCCGTTGATCGCCTTGACGAGCGAGGTCTTGCCGCAACCGGATTCGCCCTTGAGGAAAGTCCACTCGCCACGCCGGAAGCGCAAGTTCGCGGCACTCAGGAAGGGCGTTGCGTCCTCGCCCTGATGCGCCAGTTCGAGCTTCTGGATGGTCAGTCCGAAAACCGGGTTCTGGTGGTCGTAGCGGAAGTCGGACCGGCCGGTCTGCTGATAGAATTCCTGTGGCTGCTGCACGTTCTCGATTGCCTGCGCCAATTCGATGACGCGCTGGCTGTTGGCGCGCAAGGTGGCGATGTCCGGCATCACATGGATGAACCACGAACAGTTGCTGATCAGCTTATCGACCTGGCCGGAAGCTGTCAGATAACCCTTGAGGTCGAGGCCGTTGTGGATGAAGGGCACGAGCCCTGGCCCGAAAGCGACAATCTTGGCACCGATGAAATTATAGATCAGCTCGAACGAGGCGTAGCCAGTATTGACGATGTTCAGTCTGGCCCAGGTACGGTCAATGTCGGCATAACGCTGGCTGTTTACAGTCTTCTGCACATTCTCGCCCTGCGATGCGGCGACATGAAAACTGCGGCGCAGGAATGTGATCAACTCGCTGCGGTAACTGCCTTCGGCCTGCTGCATTCTGACGTTTAGCCACTCCAGCATTCGGCCGAGTTTCAATGCGATCCAGGTGTTGAACGGCACATACACAGCGATTGCCAGGAGAGCAAGGACGGCGCTGCCGTAGCTGCCGAGAAACTCCAGGCCCTTCACCTCGACAGAGTTTTTCAGCAATTCGCCACCGAGAAAGTAGAACGAAGCGAAGACGCTTAGCACACCCGAAGCAAGCCCGATGGCTCCGCCAGTCATGGCCTTGATGGATTCCTGCACGCGCTGGTCGATATTGTCGGGAGCTGCATTCCCGGAAGAGCCATGCTGGGCATGGAAATGCGTATGGTTAGAGTCGAGCAGGGCCTCGTTGAATCGGCTGTCCAGCCAGCCACGCCATTTGCGATGCAATGTCTTGGAAACCAGGTTGTGAATGCCGGCAATAACCAAGTCCTTGAGCAGGACCAGCAGCACCAGCCAACCGGCGTTGGTCAGTATTGTCTTGAGTGGCGTCGTGTTCGCGGCATCGTGGAAAAAAGCGATCGAAGTCGCCAGCTCAGCCCCAGCTACCGTAAACCAGACGTCGGCTTTGCTGGACAGCGCGATGATCAGCGCGATCACCAGCGTCAGCGTCCAGGCTTCCCTCCAGCGGTCCGAGAACCAGTAGACCCGCATCAGCCCCCAGAAGCTGCGCATCGACGATACGGGCGTCAGGGGCGACTGCCTTGCGGCACCGCGGAGCCATTTTTCCGATATTGAATGTCGCGTTGGTCTATCGACCCGAATCACTATCCCGCCCAAACGATTTTTCTTTTGTTACGGACAGTAACACCAATTGATCATTTTCCATTAGCTTTTCACCAGTCGCAGGTGGCTTAGCTTGCCGGCCGTTGCAGTGGAGCAACAGAATGAATGATCACGGCGCTGTGCCGTCACGTTTCGAGGGGGGAATACCAACGCAATTTCAAATAGTTACTTGCCTGCGCCCGAGCAAGTAGAGATCTTCCCCAAGGGAAGGTCTTCACACAGCTTTGTGAACATAGAAGCGCCTTCCAGCGGCCGATCTTCACAGCCTGAACCGCCTTCACGGCCAGTCCGGCCTCGTCGGCGGCCAGAACGTGACGTATGATTCGTGGTTGAAGCCGCCTTGTCAGGACCCGTAGTCGGCCAAGCAATGACTTTGCCGACACAGTCCGGGATGAAGATCTATCAATTGGCCCGTGCCTTTTTAAGAGCGCGCACAAACCGCGTTTGACAAACACGCGCTTCGGATTGAACCTGCCGGACGCATCCAGGTTTGAACCGGGGGGAAGTTCGCCATGCTTGCACGGACATTTTTTGTCGCGACGCTCGCAACATTTTTCTGGCTGCCGCAAACATATGCCGGCAGCCAGACCGTTCCCGCAAATGCCGAGGGACAGATCGAGTTCAACACGCCGTCCGGCAATATCGGCTGCATCTACACGCCGAACGGCGGCACCAGCACCTACGAGCCACAGGATGGCGGACCGGAACTGAGTTGTTCGCGCGTCGAGCCCAGCTACGTCACGATCATCCTCGGCCCGAAAGGCCCGGCGACGCTGATCAAGAATCCGGGCGAGCAAGGCTGCTGCGGCGGCGTCACCAGGCTGGCCTACGGCAACAGCTGGAGCAAGGGGCCATTTTCCTGCCAGTCATCCACCAAGGGATTGACCTGCACCGGCAAGCATGGCCATGGCTTTTTCGTCAGCAAGGCCAAGGTGACCGTGAAATAGTCCGACTCAGTTCGCTGTTACCAGATCGCCGCGGGCGTGGGCCGCGGCGACCTGGCGGAGTGCATCGGCGAGCGTATCGGCGTCCTGGGCACCCATCACCGCATATTTGCCTTCAAGCAGAAAGCACGGCACACCCGATATGCCCATGCGCGAAGCGGTGGCGATTTCGGTGCGCACGGCCTCTACATCGGCGTCGGTCGGCAGAAGCGTTTCGACCACGGACGCATCCATGCCGGCCTCGCGGGCGGCTTCGATCAGCACGGCATGATCGCCGAGATTGGCGCCTTCCTCGAAATTCAGCTGGAACAGCCGGCGCACCAGCCGGTTCTGAATGGCCTCGCCGGCCGTGCCGGCCCAGCGAATGAGACGGTGCGCATCCAGCGTATTGGGCGCGACCTTGATGGCGTCGAATGCGAAGGAGATGCCTTCAGCCTCGCCCAGCGGTTCGATCCGGGCATGGATTTCGCGGATGCGTTGCTCGCTGCCGAATTTCGCCACCATATAGTCGCGGCGGTTCTTGCCTTCGGGCGGGATTGTTGGGTCGAGTTGGAAGGGCCGCCAGCGTATGTGAACGTCGATATCGACGGCGGCAATCGCCTTGTCGAGCCGTTTCTGGCCGATAAAGCACCAGGGACACACGACGTCGGAGACCACATCGACGGTAATCGAGCTCTCGTCGTTCACCTTGATCTCCTGTTGTGAAGAGGTCACTTCGGTTTGCGCCACCAGGTCGGCAACTGATAACCGTATATGGGCGTCTTTTGCGGATGTTCCAGATAGTTCCAATAAGCGAGCCATTGCTGGTTGTTGTGCTGCGTCGGCACCATGTAATTGCCGGAGATCAGCAGCCGGTCGAGAACGCGGACGGCCGCTACATAGTCCTCCTTCGAACGAGCTCTCAGCATCGCCTCGATCGCCGCATCCACTGCGGGGTCGGCGACACCCGCCAGGTTGAACGAGCCTTCGGCCTTGGCGGCAGCGGATCCCCAGCGCCCGGTTTGCTCGATACCGGGCGACAGCGAGTTGTTGAAACCGGTCGAGCCGACCAGCACCTCGAAATCGAAACGCTGCTTGCGCGACTGGATCTGATCACCGTCGAGGCTGCGGATGCCGACATCGATGCCGAGCTTCTCAAGGGTGCGCTGATAGATAGCGGCAAGTCGCTCTTCGTCCTGCGAGGCGGTCAGGATCTCGAAACCGAACGGCTTTCCCTCGGGATCGAGCATTGCGCCGTCCTGCACCGTATAGCCCGCGCTCTTCAGCAGCTCGAATGCCGCCTTCAGCACCTTGCGATCCTGGCCGGAGCCGTCGGTAACGGGCGGCCTGTAGGTGCCGTCCATGACATCTGCGGGCACGCGGCCGGGGTAGGGGGCCAGCAGGGCCTTTTCCTTTTCGCTGGCCGGGTGGCCCAGCGCGGACAGTTCGGAATTCTGCCAAAAGCTCATCGTGCGCGTATATTTGCCGCCGAACAGGTTCTTGTTGGCCCATTCGAAATCGTAGAGCATGCCGAGCGCGCGCCGCACGACCGGATTGGAAAATTTCGGCAGCCGCGTGTTGAACAGGAACCCGTTGACCACCGGCGGAATGCCGGTATCGAAATTTTCGGCGATGACCTCGCCCCTGTGGAAGGCCGGAAAATCGAGATCGCGCTCGCGCTTGACCGGGTCGCTGTCGTCGTCGATGGCGCAGATGCCTTTCTTGAACGCTTCCTGCTTGGCGTTGGCGTTGAGGAAATATTCGATGGTGATCTGGTCGTAATTGTCGAAGCCGCGCTTGGACGGCACGTCCTTGCCCCAATAGTCCGGATTGCGCTTGAACACGATGCGCTGACCGGGCACGACTTGCGCCACGGTATAAGGCCCGCTGCCGATCACCGGCTTCAGCGTCGTCCTGTCGAAGGTGTCCTTGTTGAAGGCGTGTTTCGGGATGATCGGCGTCAGCGCAGTGATCAGGGGAAATTCGCGGTCCGCCTTTTCGTTGAAGGTGAAGCGCACACTGCGCTCGCCGGTCTTTTCGAGCTTGGCAATCGCTTTCATTCGCTGGCTGTAAGGTGGGCGGCCCTTCTCGGTGAAGACGTCATAGGTAAACAACACGTCTTCCGGCGTCACCGGCTCGCCGTCCGACCATTTGGCGTTGGGATCGAGGTGGAATTCGATGCTCTTGCGCTCGGGATCCATGTCGGCGGTATCGGCGAGCAGGCCGTAGAGACTGAAGGCCTCGTCGTAGTTGCGCTGCATCAACGGCTCGAAGACAAGATTGCCAAAGGCTTGATCCATCATGCCGCGCGCGGTGGTGCGCAGGCTTCTCAGGATGAACGGATTGAGATTGTCGAAGCTGCCGACGCCGCAATAGGTAATGCTGCCGCCTTTCGGCGCGTCGGGATTGACGTAGTTGAAATGATCATAGTCGGGCGGCAGCGCCGGCTCGCCCTGCATGGCAAGCGCGTGCACCGGTTCCGACAGGGCCGGCTGCAGGGAAAAGCCGACAAACAAGATTGCGGCGATCAGCCAAACGACAACGCGGCCCATGACCGTCTCCTTCCCGATTCGATGCGCAGCATACATGAGCCGGTCGTGCACCGGCCAACCCCTTGAGCCTATCCCTTGGCCAAGATTCGCGAGGCCCGGGCTGGATTCGGCACCGCTTGCAGTGTAACACGCCGTCCGAAGTCATTCTGTTGCCTCATTTCGGCAACAGGTAGCTGGACCACACGGCATGAAAAAAGCCGGTTCCGGGATCATTTGAGAGGAATGCACGACATGACGAGCCTGAACAGCAACGCGTACCGCCTGTCGGTCATGGCCGCTGGCGTGGTCGGCATTCTGGGCGCCGGGATTCCCGCTGCTTCCGCGCAGCAGCAACAGCAGATTCCGCAAGGCTGGTTCAAGGCCTGCACCAAACAGGAAGACGTCGACATCTGCAATGTCCAGAACATCACCACCGCCGGCAACGGCCAGCTCATCACCGGCGTCAGCCTGATCGAATTGAAGGGCAAGGTGAACCGCAAGGTGTTCCAGGTGACGGTTCCGACCGGCCGTCTCGTTCCTCCCGGCATCGGCCTCCAGATCGACGGCGGCAAGGCGCAGAAGCTCGACTATGTGATCTGTTTTCCGGATCGCTGCGTGGCGGAAGTGCCGCTGAGCGATCAGCTTGTCGCATCCTTCAAGAAGGGATCGGCGCTGACGCTCACCTCGGTCAATTTCCAGAACCAGCCGAACCCGATCAAGATTGCGCTGACCGGCTTCAGCGGCGCCTTCGACGGCCCGCCGCTGCAGCAGTCGGATATCGAGGACCGGCAGAAGAAGCTCCAGGAGTTCGTCGCCAAGAACAATCAGGACTTTGCCAAGAAGCTCAAGGAAGAGCAGGAAAAGGCGAAGGCCGCCAACTGATCGACGGGTTTTCGAACCAACAAAAAAGCGGGGGCTCATACCCCGCTTTTTTCGTTTGGACCCGCCATTTGTCGCGTCCAGCCAAGTCTCAAGCCAGTCCCAGCCCAGCCAGATCCCGGCTAAGTCAATGTCTCAATTGGTGCTTCGGCTCGTAGCGCCCGTCCGGCTTCTTGTCGAACATTTCACCAATCTGCGGATGCCGGACCGGTTCGCCCGACCGGTCCTCGAGTAAATTCTGCTCGGACACATAGGCGATGTATTCCGTTTCGGAATTCTCGGCGAGCAGATGATAGAAAGGCTGGTCCTTGCGCGGCCGCACGTCAGCGGGGATCGCCTCGTACCATTCGTCAGTATTGGCGAATTGCGGATCGACGTCGAAAATGACGCCGCGGAACGGAAACAGCCGGTGCCGAACCACCTGTCCGATCGAGAATTTGGCTGTCTTCATCGCACTCACCACTTGAACTTCTTGAACGCCACGCATCTCGGAACACGCAAGGAACGCTCCAAGACTTTAGATTCTTACGCACCGGTCCGGCAAAGATTGGCCCAGACCTTAAGGTCGACATCGTCATTATTTGGCGCAGACGCGGCGTCAATTCAATCCCGATCCCCTTGATGCCGGGTTGAGCATCGCGAGATGCGGATCAAGGGCGGTGGCCAAGATCGCTATCGCTCAGCCGGTTTTCGCAATCCGCCAAAAAACGCCGCAAAACCGCTGCCGGGTCGAAGACCCTCGCGCATGAAAAACGCCCGTAACGGCGCAAACCCCTCAAGCGCGCCCAGGCCAGCGCTGCGCACCAGCTGGGCCGGCAGCATGTCGGAAAGCAGCGACATGTTGAGCAGGTTGACCGCGCTGCTGCGCGCCAGAATGTCCGGCCGCCGCTTGAAATCATAGGCTGCAAGCGCCTTGGCGGCGCCCGGGTCCGAGCGGTTTCTGCTTGCGGCACCAATCAGGTCGTCGATGTCCCGGATGCCGAGATTGAGGCCTTGCGCGCCAATTGGGGGAAACACGTGGGCGGCTTCACCGACAAGTGCCACGCGGCGCTGCGCAAACCGCCACGGGCTCACCGCTGAAAGTGGGTAGACCTGCCGGCCGGGCTCAACCGACACGCGGCCCAACATCGATTGCATTCGCTGTTCGACCCGCGTCGAAAGCTCGGCGTCGTCGAGTGCTGCAAGGTCCTTGGCGATATCGGGTTCGAGCACCCAGACAAGGCTGGACCGGTTGCCGGGCAGGGGAACCTGTGTGAACGGACCGGTCTCGGTGTGGAATTCGGTCGAGGTGAAGGCATGGTCGCTGCGGTGACCGAAATTGAGCACCAACGCCGCCTGCGGATAGGATCGGATCGAGGTGCGGATGCCGGCTGCCTCGCGGGCCGGCGACTGACGGCCATCGGCGGCAACTGCCAACGATGCCTCAACCTCGCTGCCGTCGGCGAGAACGGCATGGGCATGGTTGGCATCGAGGCGCCATGCCTCCACCATCGACTTTCGCCATTCGATGCCCGAATGCGCGACAGCCTCGGCTAGCATGCGGTTGAGAACGCTGTTGGGCAAGTTCAGCCCGAATTGCTCTTCGTTGATCTCGCTGGCGCGAAAGGTCACTGTCGGGCTGCGGATCAGCCGGTTGGTTGCGTCAACGATACGCATCACCTTGAGCGGCGCTGCGTGCGGCCTGATTCCGTCGAAGATCCCTAGCCGTTCGAACATCTTCAGGGCAGGGTTCATCAAGGCTGTCGTCCGGCCGTCGGGGCCGGCTGCATCGGGTCCGACGAGCGTCACGGGAAAACCCGCCTCGGCAAAGCCAAGCGCCGCGATCAGCCCCGCAGGGCCGCTGCCGGCGACCAGTATCCGTGCTGTTTCCCGATGGTTCAAATTCGGCTTCCGGATTGCGAGGTGAGGCCCGTCCGACCTGCTGGTCCATATAGGTCAGGTGATGCGGCTTGATCAACGCGGCGATTCGGCCCATTCGGTTGCCATGACCGGCCAACAAGACGATTTCAGCCACCTCGACGGCACCGGCCGCGCGATGGCGAGCGTTGCATGCAGCCCTCGACTGACGGTGGGCGTCATTGCCGGCATGGGCATCGCCGTTGCCTGGCTCCTTCTCGGCGCAATGGCAGTTCGGGGGGCGGTGAGCCGGCTCCCGGGCGCCGATGTACCCGGCGACGCCGCGCTGGAATACCTGCCGCAACTGCCGCTGCCGGATTTCCTTGCGCGTTTCTTCGCCCTTTGCCTGGCGCCGGCGCCGCTTCGCGCAAGCGTAGGCGCGCAAGGCGGGGCACTCACCGCGATGTGGCTGTTGATGGCCATCGCGACCATGCTGCCCTCCGCGGCGCCGATGATCCGCACTTATTGCGAGATCGCAGATACCGCCCGGATCAAGGGGGAACCCGTTGCCCATCCGCTGATCCTTGTCGCTGGATATTTGAGCGTCTGGCTTGCCGCCTCGGCAATATTCGCTGCCCTGACGCTCGCAGTCCATGCATTCGTGTCATCCGGGCAGATGCTCGATCCGCTGCTTGGAATTGCCGGAGCAGCCGCGCTGTCGATCGCTGGTCTCTATCAGTTCAGCTGGCTGAAGGAAGCCTGTCTGGAGAAGTGCAGAAATCCGTTCTCGGTCCTGTTCGCCAACTGGAGCGCCAGGCCCATTCGCATTTTCCGGCTCGGTATAGAGCAGGGCCTGTGGTGCCTTGGATGCTGCTGGGCGCTGATGCTGGTAATGTTTGCCGTCGGTGTGATGAACGTGTTCTGGATGGCGCTGGTCGGCTTGTTCAGCCTGGTCGAAAAACAGACGGCAGGCAATCTGCCGACGCGGTTGGGCGGTGCGATACTGCTTGTCTGGGCAGCCGCGCTACTAGTAGTCTCGGCATGAGGGGGGAGAATTCGATGACAGATCAAAACTGGGCAATGAAGGGAGAGCTCATCCTTTCCTGCAATTGCACGGTTTTTTGCCCTTGCGTTCTGTCGCTCGGCAATCATCCGCCCACGGAAGGCTATTGCCAAACCTGGGCGGGGTTCCGGATCGATGCCGGCCATTTCGGCGAGGTCGACCTGTCCGGCCTCAATCTTGGGCTGGTCATGGAAATCCCCGGTTATATGAGCCGCGGCAACTGGACGGCGGGCCTGTTCATCGACAAGCGCGCCTCGGTTTACGCTATGAAGGGACTGACGAAGATATTCACCGGCAAGGCCGGTGGAACCACATCGCTGCTCTCCATCCTGGTCGGACAGTTCCTCGGTGCCGAGCAGGTGCCGATCACCTACGAGACGCGTGAGAAAACACGCATCTTTCAGATACCGAAGATCATCGATGGTGCGGTGACGCCAATCACCGGCAAGGATCGCGACAAGGATACGGTCATCAGCAATTCGGAATACTGGATTGCGCCGGAAATCATCGTCGCCAAATCCGACAAGAGCAAAATGCGGGCCTTTGGCCGCAACTGGAACTTTGCTGGCCGTTCGGCCGAAATCTGCAAGCTGGACTGGCGGGGCCCGTGAGCAAGAAGACGACGGCCAGGAAAATCGCCGACCGGATTCCGCGGCCGAAGAAGAAAGTCACATGGCCTCAGGCGCGGGCGTTCTCGGTCCATCTCTTGACCGCGTCGGGCTCATTCCTGGCGTTTCTGTCGCTGGTGGCAGCAAGCGAGCAGCGCTGGACGGCGATGTTCTGGTGGCTGGGGCTGGCGCTTTTCGTCGACGGCATCGACGGGCCGATCGCCAGGAAGCTCGATGTCAAGGAAATCCTGCCGACTTGGTCGGGCGAACTGCTCGACAACATCATCGACTACGTGACCTACGTGTTGATTCCGGCCTTCGCGCTCTATCAGCGCGGCTTCATGGGCGAGCGCCTGTCGTTCCTGTCGGCGGCGATCATCGTGGTGTCGAGCGCAATCTACTATGCCGATACCGGCATGAAGACGAAGGAGAATTTCTTCAAGGGCTTTCCGGTCGTCTGGAACATGGTGGTGTTCACGCTGTTCGTCATCGAGCCCGGACAATGGGTTTCTTTCGCCGTGGTCGTGGTGGCCGGCATTCTCACCTTCGTGCCGATCAATTTCATCCATCCGGTGCGGGTGAAGCGGCTGCGGCCAATCAATCTCGGTATGACGCTGCTTTGGTGCGCTTTCGGCGCGCTGGCGCTGGCGCAGGCCGCACTTGCCTCCTTCTACGACCAGATCGGCGTGCTGGGCGAGCAGGTCAGCGATTTCATCAAGATCGGGATTACGGTCACCGGGCTTTACCTCGCTTGCATCGGCGCTATCATGCAGTTCTTCCCAAATCTCGGCGCCAAGCCGGATAAGAAAGCCTGATCCCAAGAGAGCCAGAAAATGTCCAAAGCGATCCGCATCCATGCCCATGGCGGCCCGGAGGTCCTGACCTATGAGGATGCCGATCCCGGGCAGCCGGGCTCGGGACAGATCCTGGTCAAGCATACCGCGATCGGTCTCAATTTCATCGACGTCTATTATCGCTCTGGCCTTTATCCGCCGCAGGGCGGATTTCCGCTGATCCCTGGCGGCGAGGCGGCCGGCGTGGTCTTGGATGTCGGCTCGGATGTCGACTGGCTCAAACCCGGCGATCGCATCGCCTACGCCGTGACGACCGGCGCCTATGCCGGGCAGCGCGTGATCGCCGCCGACCGCGTGGTGAAGGTGCCGGACGGCATCAGCGACGAACAGGCCGCAGCCATGATGCTAAAGGGCATGACCGCCGAATATCTGTTGCGCCGTACATTCAAGGTGAAAGCCGGCGACACGATCCTGTTTCATGCGGCGGCGGGCGGTGTCGGGCTGATCCTCGGCCAATGGGCCCAGCATCTCGGCGCGACAGTGATCGGCACGGCGAGTTCCACCGACAAGATCGAGCTCGCCAAGGCGCATGGCTTCGACCACGTGATCAACTATCGCGAACAGGATTTCGTGGCCGGCGTTGCCGCTATCACCGGTGGCAAGAAATGCGACGTTGTCTACGATTCAGTCGGCAACGACACATTTCCAGCCTCGCTCGATTGCCTGCGGCCGCTCGGCACTTTCGTCAGCTTCGGTCAATCGTCTGGGCCGATCCCGCCCTTCAGCATCTCGTTGCTGGCGCAGAAGGGCTCGCTGTTCGCAACGCGGCCGACGCTGTTCGTCTATAATGCCAGGCGCGAAGACCTCGAGGTTTCCGCCGCTGCCTTGTTCGACGTGGTGCTCAGCGGCGCCGTCAAGATCAAGATAAACCAGCGTTACGCGCTCAGCGAGGCCGGCAAAGCGCATTCCGATCTCGAAGGGCGCCGGACCACCGGGACAACAATACTTATCCCTTAGGCGCCCGCAGTTTCGGGCCGCCGACGCCGCCGTTCTTGCGAACTGCTCTTTACCGCTTGAGTTTCCGCTGAAATTCTTGAAGCTCTTTCAAGTCGTGAGGCGCTTACCGTAGAGAGCAGCCCGCGCATACGATGGTTGCGGGAACACAGAACATGTCTGGCAAACCAGATGGAGGCACCGTGAGTGCAGATCAGGACGGCGCAAACCTGCTTGAGGTTCGCGGCCTCACAAAGATATTCGGCACGTTGACGGCGTGCGACCATGTCGATCTCAACATCGCCAAGGGCGAGATCCATGCGTTGCTTGGCGAGAACGGCGCCGGCAAGTCGACCCTGGTGAAAATGCTGTTTGGATCGCTGGAACCGAATTCCGGCGAGATTTTCTGGAATGGCCAAGCGGTCAGGATCACCAGCCCCGGCACCGCAAAAAAGCTCGGCATCGGCATGGTTTTCCAGCATTTTTCCCTGTTCGAAGCGCTGACGGCGGCGGAGAACATCGCGCTGTCGCTGGATGACGGCTCGCCGATCAGTACGATCGCGGCCAAGGCGAGGGCGCTCTCCTACAGTTACGGCCTGCCTCTCGATCCGCTATCGCTGGTCGGTGATCTGTCGGTCGGCGAGCGTCAGCGCATCGAAATCATCCGCTGCCTGCTGCAGACGCCGCAACTTATCATCCTCGACGAACCAACTTCGGTGCTGACGCCGCAGGAGGCCGATAAGTTGTTCGAGACGCTCGAACGGCTGCGTTCGGAAGGAAAGTCCATCCTCTACATTTCGCACCGGCTGGAAGAGGTCAAACGGATCTGCGACCGCGCCACGGTGCTGCGTCACGGCAAGGTGGTCGGCCATTGCAATCCGCGCCAGGAAACCGCGTCTTCGTTGGCGCGGATGATGGTCGGCAACGAGGTGCTGGCCGTGGTGCGGGCGCCGGCCGAGGGTATCGAGACCGCGCCGGTGCTGCTTCAAATCCGCGAACTCACCCGCAAGCCGGCGACCCCGTTCTCGATCCCGCTCAGGAACATCAATCTTGAAGTCCGCGCCGGCGAGGTGATCGGCATTGCCGGTGTCGCCGGCAACGGCCAGGGCGAATTCTTCGAATCCGTTTCCGGCGAGGTGCTGCAGCCGGATGCCGGCTCGGTCCGCATCCGCGGCAAGGATGCCGGCGGTCTCACCATCACCGGCAGGCGTCTGATGGGCGCTGCCTTCGTCCCGGAAGAGCGGCTCGGCCATGGCGCAGCACCGCGCATGAAGCTTTCGGAGAACCTGCTTCTGTCGCGCCACGCCACCGATGGCAAGATGTTTGTCGGCGCCGGTGGAATGGTCAAGGGCGATGCGATCCATACCGCTGCCCAGCGCATCATAAAGGCAATGGACGTGCGCAAGAGCGCGCCGGATCCGGAGGCTGCGGCTCTTTCGGGCGGCAATCTGCAGAAATTCATCGTTGGCCGCGAACTCGACCGCCGGCCGAGCGTCTTGGTGGTCAATCAGCCGACCTGGGGGGTCGACGCGGGTGCGGCGGCCCACATCCGCCAAGCGCTGATCGAACTGGCGCGCAGCGGCTCGGCGGTGCTGGTGATCAGCCAGGACCTCGACGAGCTGTTCGAGATTTCCGATGCGATCACGGTCATGCACAATGGCGAATTGTCGAAGCCGCTGCCGATAGCTGAAGCGACATTCGAGAAAATCGGGCTGCTGATGGGCGGCGCCGAACCCGGTCATGCCGAACATAAGCTGGAGACAGCCTGATGCGCCTCGAACTTGTAAAACGCCCGCAGCGCTCGATGCTGTTTTCGGCACTCTCGCCTTTCATCGCTTTCGTTTTGACGATCATTGCCGGTGCCATCATGTTCGCGCTGCTCGGCGTCAACCCGTTGACCGCGTTCCGCATCTACTTCATCGAACCGATCAGCCAGGTCTGGCAATTGCATGAGCTGGCGATCAAGGCCGCCCCCCTGATCCTGATCGCAGTCGGACTGTCGGTCTGCTACAAGGCCAACATCTGGAACATCGGCGCCGAAGGCCAGTTCATCCTGGGCGGCATTGTCGGCTCGATCATCCCCGTGCTGTTTCCGCAGTTCGAAGGCCCATTGGTGCTGCCGCTGATGCTTCTGCTCGGCATGGTCGGTGGGGCCGCCTATGCTGCAATCCCGGCACTGCTGAAGACGCGCTTCAACACCAACGAGATCCTGACCAGCCTGATGCTGGTCTATGTCGCCCAGCTCTTCCTCGATTGGCTCGTACGCGGGCCGTGGCGCGATCCGCAGGGCCACGGTTTCCCGCAGACCATCCAGTTCAACGACTCGGCCATACTGCCGGAACTCCTCCCGGAATCCGGCCGGGCAAACTGGGGATTTGTCTTCGCGCTGATCGCGGCGATACTGATCTGGATCCTGATGAGCCGTATGCTGAAAGGCTTCGAGGTCCGCGTGCTCGGCTCAAGCCCGAGGGCAGGGCGCTTCGCCGGGTTTGGCCTTAACCGCATGGTCTTCTTTGCCTTCCTGCTGTCGGGCGCACTGGCCGGACTTGCAGGGATTTCGGAGGTCTCGGGAGCCATCGGACAATTGCAGCCGGTGATCTCGCCCGGCTACGGATTTACCGCTATCATCGTGGCATTTCTCGGCCGGCTCAATCCGCTCGGCATCGTCGCCGCAGGCCTTGTGCTGGCGCTGACCTATCTGGGCGGCGAGGCAGTGCAAAGCGCGCTCGGCATCTCCGACAAGGTGGCGCGCGTGTTCCAGGGCATGCTTTTGTTCTTCGTGCTCGGCTGTGACACGCTCATCCATTACCGCATTCGCCTGACCGGCTTTTCCGCGCCGAAGCTCGAGGCAGCGCCGAAGCTGGAGGAAGCCCGCTGATGGACATCACCGTCAACATCCTCTTGACCATCGCGACGGCGGCGACGCCGCTGCTGATCGCGGCGATCGGCGAACTGGTGGTCGAACGTTCGGGTGTGCTCAATCTCGGCGTCGAAGGAATGATGATCATGGGTGCCGTCGGCGGTTTCGGCGCCGGCTATCTCACCGGCTCGCCTTGGATAGGGCTGTTGGCGGCAATCACCATGGGGGCAGTGTTCTCGCTGCTGTTTGCCGTCATGACGCTGTCGCTGGCCACCAATCAGGTGGCCACCGGCCTATCGCTGACACTGCTCGGCCTCGGCCTTTCCGGCATGATGGGAACGAATTTTGTCGGCCAGCCCGGCGAAAGGCTGCCAAACCTCGATATTCCCGGCCTGACCGCAATCCCGGTCGTTGGCAGGCTGCTGTTCGGCCAGGATCCAATCTTCTACATCTCGATCGCGCTGACCGCCGCCGTCATGTGGTTCCTGTTCAAGACCCGCACCGGGCTCACGCTGCGCTCGATCGGCGACAGCCATGCATCCGCCCATGCGCTTGGCATCCATGTCATCCGCTACCGCTATCTCTCAGTGATTTTCGGCGGCGCTTGTGCCGGCCTCGCCGGCGGTCACCTATCGCTGGTCTACACACCGCAATGGGTGGAGAACATGACCGCCGGCCGCGGCTGGATCGCGCTGGCTCTGGTCGTCTTCGCCTCCTGGCGGCCCTGGCGGGTGCTGGCCGGCGCCTATATTTTCGGCGCGATCTGGGTTGGCCAGCTTCACGTCCAAGCCATAAATCTGCAGGACTTCGTCGACGCGCCCTGGTTGCTCTACAAGTTAATTGCGTTCTTAAAATCGTTTCCCTCGCAACTGCTTTCTTCGCTGCCCTATCTGGCAACCGTCGTGGTTCTCGTTCTAATCTCGCGCAACAAGCGTTTGACGATGATGAACACGCCGGCCTCCTTGGGCCAGCCATTCGTTCCGGATCGTTGACAACAAAAAGACGGAAGCTCCAAGGCTTAACTCAGAGAGGTAACACAATGAAAAAACTGCTTATTGCCCTGATGGCGGCGACGGCCGCATTGTCGCTGGCGGCATCAGCCGAGGCGGCGGACAAGCTGAAGGCGTGCTGGGTCTACACCGGCCCGATCGGCGATTTCGGCTACTCCTACCAGCACGACCAAGGCCGCCTCGAGGTGGAAAAGGCACTCGGCGACAAGGTCGAGACCGCCTATCTCGAAAACGTCTCCGAAGGCCCCGATGCCGACCGCGCCTTCGAGCGCCTGGCGCGCGAGGGATGCAAGATCATTTTCGGCACGTCCTTCGGCTTCATGGACCCGGAAGTGAAGATCGCGAAGAAATTCCCCAAGGTGATGTTCGAGCACGCCACCGGCTACAAGACCGCCGAAAATCTCGGCATCTACAATGCGCGTTTCTACGAAGGCCGTTACGTGCTTGGCCAGATCGCCGCCAAGCAATCGAAGTCGGGCGTCGCCGGCTACATCGTTTCCTTCCCGATCCCGGAAGTGGTGATGGGCATAAATTCCTTTATGCTCGGCGCACAGTCGATCAATCCGAACTTCAAGGCGAAGATCGTGTGGGTGAACTCCTGGTTCGATCCGGGCAAGGAGGCCGATGCTGCCAAGGCATTGTTCGACCAGGGCGCCGATATCATCGTCCAGCACACCGACTCGACCGCTGCCTTGCAGGTGGCGGAAGAGCGCAAGCTGCACGGCTTCGGCCAGTCCTCCGACATGATCAAGTTCGCGCCGCACGCGCAGCTGACCGCGCTGACCGACGAGTGGGGTCCCTACTACATCAGCCGCGTCCAGGCGGCGCTCGACGGCACCTGGAAGCCCGATAATGTCTGGCTCGGCATTAAGGACGGCGCCGTCAAGCTGGCGCCGTTCACCAACATGCCCGACGACGTCAAGGCGATGGCCGAAGCCACCACCAAGAAGATCGCCGACGGCTGGAACCCCTTCACCGGGCCGGTCGCCAAGCAGGACGGCACACCTTGGCTGAAGGAGGGCGAGGTCGCCGACGACGCCACGTTGCTCGGCATGAATTTCTACGTGAAGGGCGTCGACGACAAGCTGCCGCAGTAGGTGGTCGGAAACATATCGAACGAAAGGGCGCCACGTGGCGCCCTTTTTCATTTTGGACGGAATATCAGACTGCTGAGCCGTAAAGGTCGTAAGCGTCGGCGCGCTCGATCTTGACCGTGACGATGTCGCCGGCGCGCAGTGGCCGCCGCGACTGGATATGGACCGAGCCGTCGATTTCGGGCGCGTCGTATTTGGTCCGGCCCTTGGCCGAATTGCCATGCGCCTCGTCGATCAGGACCGGCAGGCGCTTGCCAATTTTCTTGGTTAGCTGCGTTGCCGAAATCTTCTGTTGGCGCTGCATGAAGCGGTGCCAGCGGGCTTCCTTGATCTCCTGCGGCACTTGCTCGAGGCCGAGCTCGTTGGAGCGGGCGCCTCTGACCGGCTCGTATTTGAAACAGCCGGCGCGGTCGATCTTGGCCTCGTCCAGCCAGTCGAGCAGCATCTCGAAGTCGTCGTCCGTCTCGCCGGGGAAGCCGACGATGAAGGTGGAGCGGATGGCAAGGTCCGGGCAGACGTCGCGCCAGCCGCGAATGCGCTCGAGCGTCTTTTCGCCATGAGCGGGCCGGCGCATGTTCTTCAGCACCTGCGGCGAGGCGTGCTGGAATGGGATATCGAGATAGGGAAGAATCTTGCCCTCGGCCATCAGTGGGATGACATCAGCGACATGCGGGTAGGGGTAGACATAGTGCATGCGCACCCAGAGGCCGAGCTTGCCGAGTTCCTCCGACAAATCCAAGAATTTCGCCCGCACCTCGCGATCGCCGAACATGCTGGTCTGGTATTTGATATCGATGCCGTAGGCGCTGGTATCCTGCGAGATGACGAGGATCTCCTTGACCCCGGCCTTGGCCAGCTTCTCGGCTTCGCGCAACACGTCGGCGGCCGGCCGCGATACCAGGTCGCCACGCAGCGCCGGGATGATGCAGAAGGTGCAGCGGTTGTTGCAGCCTTCCGAGATCTTGAGATACGCATAGTGGCGCGGCGTGAGCTTGACCCCTTGCGGCGGCAAAAGGTCGATGTAGGGATCGTGGCTCGGGGGGGCAGCCTCATGCACCGCCCTCATCACGCTTTCATAAGCTTGTGGTCCGGTGATGGCGAGGACGTTGGGATGTCTTTCACGGATGATGTCCGGCTCGGCGCCGAGGCAGCCGGTGACAATAACTTTGCCATTCTCCGAAAGTGCCGAGCCGATGGCGTTGAGCGATTCATCGCGAGCCGAATCGAGGAAGCCACAGGTGTTGACGACGACCAGGTCGGCGCCGTCGTGCTTGCGGGCGATCTCGTAGCCCTCGGCGCGCAGGCGCGTGATAATGCGCTCCGAATCCACAAGGGCTTTCGGGCATCCAAGGCTGACGAAACTGACGCGAGGGGCGGACATCAAAGCTTTCCGGATTTTCAGGATTGGCGGCGCAGTACCACACTTGTCGCGGCATTGGTATGGGCGGCGGCTGCGGCGAAACGCAACCGCCAGCGTCGCCGAAGCTGAAAGGCCCCGCCGATGCGAGTTCGAGTCGATGCGTCAGCTCATCGCACTGCTGACATGCGGCAATACTTCCACAGCGCCTCGATAGATCATATCGAGTGCGACATAGAAGATGATCAAAAGGCCGATGTAGGCGATCCAGCGATGGCGGTGCAGCAGCTTGGCGATAAAGCTCGCGGCAAGGCCCATCAGCGCGATCGACAGGACGAGGCCGATCACCAGCACCTGGAAGTGATCGCGCGCCGCGCCGGCGACCGCCAGCACGTTGTCGAGCGACATCGACACGTCGGCGATGACGATCTGCAATGCCGCCTGACCCAGGGTCTTTTTGCGCGCCTTGCCGGCCACCATAGCATCGCTGTTGATATCGGAATTGGACAGCGCTTCGGTCGCCTCCACCTCGTCGGCATGCGACGTGCGCAGCTCGCGATACATCTTCCAGCACACCCACAGCAGCAAGATGCCGCCGGCCAGCAGCAGGCCGACAATCTGCAGCAGAGTGACGGTGATCGCGGCAAAACCGATGCGCAGCACCGTCGCCGCCACCACACCGATGAGAATCGCTCTCTTGCGCTGCTCGATGGGCAAGCCCGCCGCGGCCAAGCCGATGACGATGGCGTTATCGCCTGCAAGCACGAGGTCGATGGCGATGACCTGGAGCAGGGCAGAGAAGCCCGCGGCAGTGAAAATTTCCATCGACTGGAAGTCCCTTGCTGGTTGGCCGCGTTCGCGTCGAATGCCTGGAGGGCCTAACGTGTATGGTTCCCGCGCGTCAAGGGACTGGTTGGAACACGGTCGGCAAACCGCCCGTTATTGCGGCGATATACAGAGTTTGCGACGATCGGCCCGAACACCGACAAAATGCGGCCACAGGTCGTGAATGCCTAGTTATAGAGATTGTATTTGGGCCAGTCGCTTTCCGGAATTTCATCACCGATCCGGTAGCGGAGCTGCAGGACTTCCATATGGTCCGGCACTGTTTCGCATTTGAATTTCAGCCGGTACCACTGTCCCTTGCTGCGAAACGCAGCACCCGGGCTCTTGATCGCATCGGCGCCCATTTCGGGCGTCGCAAAAGCGTAGGCGACGACACGATCGGCTTTGTATTTGTGGTCGTCGCGGGTAATCCGGTCGAGAATTTCGGCGTCGCATCGCTGCTCCAGCCGGGTTTGCGGATCGAGTTTCAGCAGGCCGGCGCGCAATGCGCTGTCCATTGCGCTGGCCGGCCAAGCCACTATCGTCCATGCGAGGACCGCAGAAAATAGTTTATTCATGGGCGGGAGAAGCATCATATTCGGGCGGAGAAATCAACCCGACGAAGCGCGGCTGCGCGGCGGGTGACAGTCTTCGCTTTGTGGCAGGTTGTTGATTACGCAATAGTATCACCGGTACTTTGGTATCGTTGCCATGATCAGCACCTGTCGCATTTCAGCGACGCGAGAGGTGGCGCGCGGCATGGGGCAGAGCGGCGGTTCTCCCCTAACCGGACCGGCCTGTTAAACCCAGGCAGTCGAGAATCCGACGAGCGGAAAACTCGACGTCATGCCTGCAGAATTGAAGAAATTGGATATGGCGGAGGGAGTGGGATTCGAACCCACGGTGGGCTTGCACCCACGCCGGTTTTCAAGACCGGTGCCTTAAACCGCTCGGCCATCCCTCCAAGGTGATATTTCAATCACCTTAGGATATCGCGAGAGGAGCGGGTTCGAGCTGTCGGTACCGGATTGGCACCAGGACGTTCCCCGACCGGTTCGCGCTCCATTCCTGTAAAGCCGCATTCGACGCCAAGTCAACCGTGGCAGCCGCACCTTTCGGCGCGATCCGGGGCGGTGAGCAGCGTCATAGCGAGCTGTGTTTGTGCTGAGTGTGGAAAATCGTTTTTAAAACCCGCACGGACTATTAATCGTTGAGCGCTGATATGTGGAGCGCATTAGGCACATGTAACTAAATCGTATTCCGGAGTTGATTTTGGCCGTACTTGGCGCTCTCCCGCCCGGTCTTCGCTGTAGACCAATCCGCGAAACCGACTGGGAGGGAGTGGTTGATTGCCTGTGCAGGGGCTTTCCGGCGCGTAACCGGAGTTACTGGATACACGCTCTGACCCGCTTGTCGCAGCGGCCTGTGGTTGCCGAGTTCCCACAATATGGCTTTGCTTTGGAGCATGCCGGTCGGATCGTCGGCGTTGTGCTCACCCTTTATGCTCGCTATCAGGGGTCGGAGAGCGAGGAAATTCGCTGCAATCTTTCAAGCTGGTCAGTCGATGCAGATTTCCGTCCCTATGGCGCCATGTTGGTTGCGGCGGTTCTCAAGCGGAAGGACGTGACCTACACGAACATTTCGCCGGCACAAGCGACATTGAAAGCCAACCGGGCGCTAGGCTTTCGGCTCTTCTCCAGCGGACAATTTACCTTCTTGCCGGCTTTGAGTTCGGCGCAGCGGTCATGTCGCGTGGTCGAAGTGCGTCCCGATCTCCCGGAATTGGCGATGCTGCCCGAGAGTGAGAGATACATACTGTCGGAACACGCCGCGCTGGGCTGCCTGTCGTTGATCTGCATTTGCGACGGAGCAGCGTTCCCCCTGGTGTTGATGCCGCGCCGAATGTTGCACGGTGTTATCCAGTGCCATCAGGTCATCTATTGCCGCTCGCTTGCGGATTTGAGCCGCTGCGCCGGCGCGATGGGGCGCTTTCTCTTGCGAAGCGGAATCCTGGTTTGCTTTGTCGACGCCAAGGAGCCGATTCCAGGTTTGGTGGGATGGTACCGGCCCAACAAGGGGCTGAAATACTTCAAGGGTCCCAGACCACCCGCACCTGGAGATCTGACGTTCACCGAGCTTGTGATCTTCGGTCCCTGAATCTGCGCTCGCAGCCAGGCCAAGCCAAGGGCAACGCGCCACGAACCGCATTGCTGATCGATCAGCGATGATTTTCATGCCGATCGGCGAGGCGGTCCGTGCCACAATCTCGCCCGGTTCCGACCACAATCGGTTAATACGGTGATAAACAATTCCTGCGCACAAAAAGGATTGGGGTAGGGCGTCGCCGGCGTTTCTGGAGTGGGTGCTTTGGCATCGCTGACGTTCATGCTGCGGTGCCTTCGTCGATGCTATAGGGGACAATCAAAATATGCAGACCACGGCGCGCCCGCGTCTTCGTCGCGCTTCCGCTTTCGCGCTGTTTGCCTTGTCGGCAGCCTTTCTTGCAGCATGTGCCGGGCCGCAGCAAAGGGCGATGGTCAACAAGAAACCTCGCTCCAAGGAATATTTTTCCGAAGCCGAATACGGCGTGAAAGCCAGCCCGCGCGTCATGTTCAAGACGTCTCGCGGACGCGACCAGCTCGGCAAGCCCTATCAGGTGCGCGGCAAGTGGTATTATCCGAAGGAAGACAAACGTTACGCCAAGGTTGGCCTCGCATCCTGGTACGGTGAGGCCTTCCACGGCCGGTTGACGGCCAACGGCGAAGTCTACGACATGGCAGATCTGACGGCGGCGCATCCGACCATGCCGCTGCCGAGCTATGCGCGGGTCACCAACATGAAGACCGGCAGCTCGGTGATCGTGCGCGTCAACGACCGCGGGCCCTATCATGATGGACGCATCATCGATGTGTCGAAGCGCGCTGCTGAAATGCTCGATTATGCCAGTGTCGGTACGGCCGAGGTGAAGGTTGAATATGTCGGCCGTGCGCCGCTCGAAGGCAATGACGGGCAGTATCTGGTGGCTTCGTATCGTCCAGGCAACAGGGCGCCGGATCCGTCGGACGGTCTGCCCAGCGGCGTCATGGTCGCGATGAATGGGCCGTCGCCAAGCCTGCCGGTGAGCGCTGCTGCCGTGCCGTTCCCCGGTCAGCTGACGAATTCCGGGCAGGGATCCGATGCACGGCCTGTCATGGCGGTGCAAGCATCTGCTTCGGGAGACATTGTACTGCCCGATTTCGGCCCGATCGTGCCGGAGCGTCCGGAGATCAACCTGCCGGCGCAATCGCCGTTCACCATGGCGTCGCTGTCTTACGCCGACGAGCGCGTGCAGCGCGCCTCTAACGCGTTTGCCGGGCTGGATCGCACCGGCATGTCGTCCGCCGAGCTTCTTCAACCGTGGAAGCGGCAAGCCCCTCCAGCCGGGTCGCCCACCGCCTATGTCGCGGCGGGTTCATTCGAGAATGCCGCCGAAGCGGAGCGTGTGGCGGCCCAGCTTTCCAGCTTCGGCAAGACCGAAATCCAGCGCTCGGAACTTGAAGGCAAGGACTGGTACTCGGTCAACCTCTTTGCCGACGGTCGTGGCAGCCTGGACGAGATGCTGCAGGCAGCGTGGTCGCATGGTGCGCCGGATGCGCTTGCTGTACGCAACTGAGCTTGGGGCTGCCTGGTTTTTTCGCGCGCGATTGATCCGCCAGGCAAAAGCCTGATAGCTTCTGCCAACTTGCAAAAGCGCCGGCTCATTGGTCGAACCTGATGAAATCTTTTCACCCTTTCACCGGGCTTGTGGCGCTCGGCCTGCTGCTGCTCTCGCTTGCGCAGGCCTCAGCTCAGCTTTTCGAGACCAAGGCCGCCCAGGCCTTCATGATCGATGCCGAAACCGGAACCGTGCTGTTTTCCAAGGACGCCGACAGGTTGATCCCGCCGGCCTCGCTGGCCAAGCTGATGACGATGGAAGTGGCTTTCGACGCCATCAAATCAGGGCGCATGACGCTCGATGACACCTTCGTGGTGAGCGAGAACGCCTGGCGCAAAGGCGGCGCTCCTTCGGGGACATCGACCATGTTCGCCAAGCTCAAGTCGACGATCCGGCTGGAAGACCTGATCCAGGGCGTGACCGTGCAGGCGGCCAATGACGGCTGTATCGTCATCGCTGAAGGGATGGCCGGGTCCGAAGCAAACTTCGCGGCGCAGATGACCGGGCGTGCCCGCCAGATCGGCTTGCAGAAATCGACTTTCGTCAATTCCACCGGTCTGCCGGCCGATGGGCAGCAAACGAGCGTTCGCGAACTCGCGCTTCTGGCGCTGCATATCTGGCGCAACTACCCGGATCTCTACCGCTATTACGGCCAGAAGGATTTTACCTGGAACAAGATTTCCCAGAGGAACCGCAATCCGCTACTGGCCATGGACATAGGCGCCGACGGGCTCGCGGTCGGTGCCAGCGAGCAATCCGGGTTCGGCATTGTCGGCTCGGTCAGCCACAACGGCACAAGGGTGATCGCGGCGATGAGCGGTCTGGCAAACGACCGTGAGCGGGCTGAGGAAGCGCGAAAGCTGCTCGACTGGGGCGTTCGCTCCTTCGAGAAGACTGAAGTATTCGCCAAGGACGAAGTGGTTGGCGAAGCCCAGGTCTTTGGCGGTGCCAAGTCCGGTGTCGCGTTAAAGGCAAAAGGACCGGTGCAGATCTTCCTGCCGATCACCAACCGCGACAAGCTCACCGCCAGGATCGTCTATGACGGACCGGTGGCAGCGCCGGTGGAGGAGGGGCAGCCGGTGGGTACGCTGCGCGTCTGGATCGGCGATACGCTGAGCCAGGAGACGCCGCTGTTTGCCGCCGAGTCGATCGGTGTCGGTTCGCTTCCGCAGCGCGCGCTCGACGCCGCCAAGGAACTGGCCGTCGGCTGGCTGCGTTAGCACCGTCGCGGTGGACCTTTTTTTCCGCCGGGACTATACGGTCCCCGAAGTATGGACAAAGGCTTTGGCGCGCGGATTTTTCATCACTTTTGAAGGCGGCGAAGGAGCAGGCAAGTCGACGCAGATCGAGCGGCTGGCAAAGAAGATGCGCGCCAAGAAATACGATGTGCTGGTGACACGTGAGCCGGGTGGCTCGCCGGGCGCGGAGGCGGTCAGGCATGTCCTGCTTTCAGGCGCAGCCGAGCCGTTCGGCCCCAAGATGGAAGCTCTGCTTTTCGCCGCTGCGCGTTCCGACCATGTCGAACAGGTCATCCGGCCGGCAGTCGAGCGCGGTTCGGTCGTACTTTGCGATCGTTTCATGGATTCCTCGCGCGTCTACCAGGGCGTCACCGGCGGCCTCGACCCGGCATTCATGGACGCATTGGAGAAGGTCGCCATCAACGGCATGGTGCCGGACATGACACTGATCTTCGACATCGACCCCGCCGAGGGCCTGAGGCGCGCTACCGCCCGGCGGGCCAGCAGTGACGGACCGGACCGCTTCGAGAAAGAAACATTGGCCATCCACCAACGCCGGCGCGAGGCGTTTCTCGCGATCGCCTCAGCTGAACCCGAACGCTGCGTTGTCGTCGATGCCTCAGCCGACCTAGATGCGGTGGAGGATGTCGTTACCGCCGCGGTCTTCGCGGCTCTCGAGAGGATGATGCCGGCGCAAAGAAAGCAGGCGGCGCCAGCATGATTTTCGAACGCATCGCGCCCGAACAGCACGACACGCTGGACGGGGTGCCCGAGCCATCCGAGACGCCGCGTCTTGTCGGTCACCTGCAGGCGGCCAACATGCTCGCCACCGCTTACCGCTCGGGAAAGCTGCCGCACGCACTGATCTTTGCCGGACCGGTTGGCATCGGCAAGGCGACGCTGGCCTTTCACCTGGCGCATCATCTGTTGAAGCACCCGGCCTTCGAGCAGGCGCCGGAAAGCCTTGCCGTTCCAGATCCGGCTTCGTCGCTGTTTCGACAGATCGCCACCGGCGCGCATCCTTCGGTGCTGCATCTTACACGCCCGGCGAACGACAAGACCAAGAGCTTCAAGACAGTGGTCACGGTCGACGAAATCCGCAAGGTCAGCCGTTTTCTGTCGCTGACCTCGCACGACGGCAGCTACCGGGTGGTTATCGTCGATCCCGCCGACGACATGAACACCAATGCTGCCAATGCCTTGCTGAAGAATCTTGAAGAGCCACCCGCGCGCACCTTATTCATCCTCATCGTCCATGCGCCGGGCAGTCTGCTGCCGACGATCAGGTCGCGCTGCCAGATGGTGCGGTTGGCGCCGCTCGATGCCGAGAGCTTGATGACGGTTCTGGAGGGCATCGAGCCGCCGCCACCGGAGGATCCTGCGGCGCGCGCGGCGCTGGCGGAGCGGTCAGGGGGCAGCGCGCGCAATGCGATCCTGTTGACGCAGTATGGCGGGCTCGAAATCGCCGCCACCCTCGACGCTCTGGTGATGTCCAAGAAGTTAGATGTCGCGGCGGCCTACCGTCTTGCCGAGGCGGTCGCCGGCCGCGACCAGGCGATCCCGTTCGAGATATTCAATCGCCGTGCGCTTGATCTGCTGTCGGCCGGCGCCAGCCAGGCCGCGCTCGTCGGCGATCTCGCGCGAGCCAAAACGCTGTCGGATACTTGGCACGCGGCTTTGAACGCTATATCTGAAACCGAGACCTACAACCTCGACAAAAAGCAGCACGCCCTGACCATGATCGACCGCCTGAATTCTGCAATGCGAATGTGACGGCCGCTGGCGTGGCTTTTGAAGCCCCTGAGTATTGATTCCCAATCAATCGCAGGAACTTCGAAGCCACCACATTGGCGTCGGATGGCAATTGCCGTTTCGATGCGATATCTCACCGCGACATCTTTCATTCAGACATTCATGACGGCTCATCCATGGCACGCGAAAAATACTACGTCACGACGCCGATTTTCTATCCGAACGGCAAGCCGCATATCGGCCATGCCTACAATGTCATCGCCAGCGACACGCTGGCCCGCTTCCAGCGGCTCGATGGCAAGGACGTCTTCTTCGTCTCGGGAACCGACGAGCACGGTTTGAAGATGCAGCAGACGGCGGACGCCGAAGGCCTGACGCCGAAAGCGCTTGCCGATCGCAACTCGGCGATCTTCCGCTCGATGCTCGAAGCGACCGGTTGCTCGAACGACGTTTTCATCCGCACCACCGAAGAGCGTCATTACAAGGCCTGCCAGGCGATCTGGACGCGCATGGCTGAGAATGGCGACATCTACCTCGACCGCTACAGTGGCTGGTATTCGGTGCGGCAGGAAGCCTATTTCGACGAGGCCGAAACCAAGGTCGGTGACGACGGCGTGCGCCGCGAACCGCTCGGCTCGCCTGTCGAATGGACCGAGGAAGAGAGCTATTTCTTCCGCCTTTCCGCCTATCAGGACAGACTGCTCGCGCTCTATGAGAACAGCCCCGAGTTCGTCGGACCGGCGGAGCGGCGCAATGAAATCATCAGCTTTGTCAAATCCGGCCTGAAGGATCTGTCGATCTCGCGCACCACATTCAAATGGGGCGTGCCGGTGCCCGGCGATGAGAAGCATGTGATGTATGTCTGGGTCGATGCCCTAACCAATTACATCACCGCCGCCGGTTATCCGGATCCGACCAATGAGAGATGGTCTTTCTGGCCGGCGAACGTCCACGTCATCGGCAAGGATATCATCCGCTTCCACGCGGTCTACTGGCCGGCATTCCTGATGTCGGCCGGCATCGAATTGCCGAAGCGCGTGTTTGCGCATGGTTTTCTGTTCAACCGTGGCGAGAAGATGTCGAAGTCGGTCGGCAATGTCGTCGACCCGTTCGCGATGATCGAGCACTACGGCCTCGACCAAGTGCGCTATTTCTTCATGCGCGAAGTGCCGTTCGGCCAGGACGGCAGCTACAGCCATGATGCAATCGTCAACCGCACCAATGCCGACCTCGCCAACGATCTCGGCAATCTGGCGCAGCGCTCGCTGTCCATGATCGCCAAGAACTGCCGCGGCGTGGTGCCTAAGCGCGGCGAATTGAGCAATGCCGACAAAGCGATCCTCGATCAGGCAGATACCGCCCTTGTCACGGCGCGCAGGACGATGGCCGACCAGGGCATCCACTTTGCTCTGGCGGCGATCTTTGGCGTGGTGGCCGAAGCCAACCGCTATTTCGCCGGGCAGGAGCCATGGGCACTGAAGAAGACCGATCCGGCGCGCATGGAAACGGTACTGTGGACGACCGCTGAGGTGATCCGGCGTGTCGGGTTGCTGTGCCAGCCCTTCATTCCGCAGTCGGCGGCAAAGCTACTAGACCTTTTGGCGGTGCCGGCCGGCAGCCGTAATTTCGAGCATGTCGCGGAAGGCCATTCGCTGGTATCCGGTACGCCGCTGCCGGCGCCGGAACCGGTATTTCCACGCTATGTCGAGCAAACGGATACAAGCGCCTGATGCTGGTCGACAGTCACTGCCATCTCGACTTTCCGGATTTCGCCGAAGAGCGGGCGGCCATTGTCGCCCGCGCCCTAGCGGCCGGCATCGGCCGAATGGTGACGATCTCGACGAGGGTGAAGCGATTTAACCAAGTGCTTGAGATTGCAGAGACTTTCGATGAGGTCTATTGCTCGGTCGGCACCCATCCGCATAATGCGGCCGAAGAGCTTGATGTCACTGTCGATGATCTGGTGCGGCTCTCTGCTCATCGCAAAGTGGTGGCGATCGGCGAGGCCGGACTCGACTATTTCTACGATCATGCGCCGCGCGACGCACAGGCGCAGGGCTTTCGCACCCACATCGCCGCGGCGCGCGTGACCGGTCTGCCGCTGGTCATCCATTCGCGCGACGCCGACGACGACATGGCTAATATCCTCGAAGAAGAAACAGGGAAGGGCGCCTTCCCCTTCATCCTGCACTGTTTTTCGTCGGGACGCCGGCTGGCCGAGATCGGCGTGGCGCTCGGCGGGTACGTCTCGTTTTCCGGAATCCTGACCTTCAAGAACTCCGCCGAGCTGCGCGCCGTCGCCGCCGATGTGCCGCGCGACCGTCTGCTGGTCGAAACCGACGCGCCATACCTGGCGCCGATCCCGTTTCGCGGCAAGCGCAATGAGCCCGCCTATGTCGCGCATACAGCCAAGGTGCTGGCCGAGACGATCGGCGTCAGCGATGCCGAGATCGCTGACATCACCACGGATAACTTCATCCGGCTGTTCAGGAAAATGCCGCGCCCGAGCGCGACGGGCGCCTGACGCATGAGCGACCGGTTACGTCTTACCGTCCTCGGCTGCGGCTCATCGCCGGGCACGCCACGCATCACCGGCGACTGGGGCAATTGCGATCCCGCAAATCCCCGGAACCGGCGCACGCGCACCGCAGCGCTTGTCGAGCGGATCGCGGCGAATGGCGCCCGGACCACGGTCGTCATCGACACCGGCCCGGATTTCCGCGAGCAGATGCTGCTGGCATCCGTCAAGCGCATCGATGCGGTGGTCTATACACATCCGCATGCCGACCATATCCACGGCATCGACGATCTGCGCGGCTTCGTGCTCGAGCAGCGCCACCGGATCGACATCCATGCGGATCAGGCTACCATGCTGCGCCTACGCGAGGCGTTCCGCTACTGTTTCGAAACACCGCAAGGCAGTTCGTATCCGCCGATCGTCAACGCCCATATCATCGACCACCACAGGCCGGTGGTGATCGCAGGCGAGGGCGGCGCCCTCACCCTCGAACCGCTGCTGCAGCTCCATGGCGACATCACCTCGCTGGGTTTCCGCATCGGCGGGCTGGCCTATTGCCCTGACGTCAGCGACTTTCCGGAGGCGACCGCCAAGCGTTTGCGCGGGCTGGACATGCTGGTCATCGACGCGCTGCAATACACCGTCCATCCGAGCCATCTGTCGCTTGGCCAGGCGCTTGGCTGGATCGAAGGACTGGCGCCGAAGAACGCGGTGCTGACGCATATGCATGTTCCGCTCGACTACGCCACGGTAATGGCCGAGACGCCGGCCAACGTCGAGCCTGCTTATGACGGCATGACGATCGAAATCCCTTACGAATCAGCGTGAAGGGCGAGGTTTTTACGGCTGGGTTCGCGGGTTTGGATCTCGCGGAGTGCTATCTTCACGCCACATCCAATCGGCTACGCCAGTTCCATAATCTATCTTATGCGACTACGCCTATAGCATCCGATGGCGGCGAGATCAGGCCGGTCACTCGTAGACGTTCGCAACAGCGCTGTGGGGCAACGGGCATGCTAGGATTGCGAATCATGAAGACGCTTCCGCTGCTTGCAGGTCTTGCCCTCACCCTCGCCTGCGCGCTCACCGATGCGCGAGCTCAGGATGTCAGTCGTACGCCAGGCGAGAACGACCTGGCTTTCGCCAAACGTGTTGTTGGGTTCGCCGACAATGCTGATCCGCACACCACAGCCGTGAGCTGGAACGGCCTCCAGACACTCTTCGTCGATTACCAGACCGCCGAGGAATATCCGGAACGCCCGCTCGTCGCGCTGCAACGGCTAGCTGACAACAGATATCGCGCAATCCAGGTCACGCTCGGTGAACAAGAGGGCGACACACCGGACATCGCGCTCGGCCTCGCCAACGCCGACCACGACCCGGCAAAGGAACTGATCGTGATACTTTCCTGGGCTCAGATGCACTACGATGTCGAAGGGACGCTCTACGAAGTTCGCATCTTCGATGGCCCCAAGCCAGGCCAGAAGGCGCTGACTCAATTGAAAGCGAGCCGGAAGTTCGACGCCACATGCGACTGCCATTGGCGCGACGGCACAACGAAGCACTTCCGCTTCAAGACGATCGCAGCGGTCAAGGCTGAACTGAAGCGCCTGGGTTATTAGCCGCCGGCGAGGGCTCGCTTCCCGGATGTTGCCCTCGCCATCTCGCCTATGCTTACCCGCAATCGTCCCCAGCGCCGGTACAGGCACAGTCTGGGTCGCTCATCAGAACTCCATATCACCGAAGTCACCGCCATTGTCGGAGCTGGCATCGCCTGCCTGATCGGCTTCGTCCGGCTGCGGCGTCGGCTGTTCAGCTGCCTTCGCTTCGCTGCCGCCAAACACGCCGGCGATCGCGTTGCCGAGCAGCACGCCGCCCGCCACGCCCATCGCGGTCTGCGCGGCGCCGGCAAGAAAACCGCCGCCTGCCCGCTGTGGCGTGTCCTGCGGCCCTTCAGTTGCAACGGAGGCGGTGCGCCCTACCCGCGGAACCGAGCCTGAGCGCCTGCCGCCGCTGCGGCCGAAGAAGCCGCTGAGCGGTCCACCGCCGGCCGGCTGCCGCGCCTGCTCCTCCAGTTCTTCTATGCGCGCCTGAGCTGCGTTCAGGGCCTGCTCCTGCACCACGATCGTCTGGGCCATGTAATATGGCGCCCCAGGCTGCTGGGTGATCTGGTCCTGGATGAAGCGCTCTGCTTCGGCATCGCGCGGGGGCGCCTGGCGCTCGGCGCTTGCCAACTTCTCGAAGAGCTGTCCGATCGCTTGCTGATCGTTTCTGTCCATGATGTCCAACTCCGGTCTTGGTTCAACGCCGGCTATTCGCGCTCGCCGGTGAAGTTCAACAGCAGTTGGAAGATGTTGATGAAGTTCAGATAGAGCGAGAATGCACCGAAGACAGCGAGTTTCTGCTGTGATTCCGCGCCGAAGTTTTCCGCATACTGCTCTTTGATCGTCTGGGTATCCCAGGCGGTGAGGCCTATGAAGACGGCGATGCCGATCACTGAGATCGCGAATTGGAGCGCGGTCGAGCCCAGGAAGATATTGACGATGCTGGCGATCACCACGCCGATCAGGCCCATGATCAGGAACGACGAAAACTGCGTCAGGTCGCGTTTGGTCGTGTACCCGTAAAGGCTGGTCGCGCCGAACATGGTGGCGGCGATGAAGAAGGTGCGTGCGATGCTGGTGCCGGTAAAGACCAGGAACACGGAAGCCAGCGACAGGCCCATGACCGCGCAGAATGCCCAGAACATCGCCTGGGCGCCGGCTGCCGACATCGCCTGCATCCGAAACGAGAACAAGAGCACAAAGGCCAGCGGGGCCAGCATCACCACCCATTTCAGCGGTGTGGAGAAGATCGGCACGTAAAGAGCGGGCGTGGAAGCCACCACGAACGCGATCACGCCCGTAACGACGAGGCCAAGGCCCATATAGTTATAGACGCGCAGCATGTGCCGGCGCAGGCCTTCATCGTAGACGGCTCCGGCTCGGGCTCCGGCCCCGATATATCCGAGATTGTTCATGTGGTTCTCCTTCTTGCAGGTCGATCAGTAAAGCGTTTTGGCGAGCGCTTCGGCCGTGCGATCGAGACCGCCGACATCGCTGCGTCCGACGACCGCGTAGGCGACCTCGCCGATCTGGAAATAAGCCGAGGAAACTTCGCCCGAGGGAACGACGGTCGGCTTGACGACGTCGAATGTTCCGGGCCTGATCGCGAACAACGAGACCAGCCCCATCTCTTTCGTCTCGACAGCCATCTCGACGCTCGGTCCGAATTGCGATGGATAGATCTGCACGTCACGGACCGTCCAGTCCGCTGACAGCGATGGCATCACGATCGCCGTCGCGGCGCGGATTTCGTCGGCATTGTAGCCGGGTGCTTCGGGTTGCGACGACATCGCCTCACGCACGAGCGTCGTGCGGTGCGCCCGGACCGCGTCCTCCACATAGGCCGGCGGATGGGTCGAAGCGACGACTTCCGTCACCGATATCGGTCCGATGAGCCCGTTCGCAAGCCAGCCGGCAGCGACGAAGACAGCGACTGCCGCAGCTCGCTGCAAAGCACCAAGGACGCGGCCGCGCGCCAATCCCCGCTCCAGCCGCCGTGCAGCATCGGCCGTCGCGGGCCGCGCCATGCCTTTCGATCCGGCAAGCGCCACGCGCAATTCGTCACGCATCCGTAAGTCGGACATCACCCGCGCGGCCGCGTCCGGGCGGGCCGAAAGGAACGCCTCGACCTCGATGCGACGAGCCACGTCCAGCTGATCGTCGACATAGGCGTCGAGATCGGCGTCGGTCACGGGATCGCGCAGTTGGTTCATGATCCACCTCCGACGATCTTCAGATGGCCTTTCGCGCGTGCCGGCACCGCGTCCTCCATCTCGCGCAGGGCCGCACGCGCCCTGCCGATGCGCGACATCAGCGTGCCAAGCGGCACGCCACTCACCTCAGCGGCCTGGCTGTAGCTAAGCCCCTCGATGGCGACGAGATGCAACGCCGAACGCTGCTCCTCCGGCAATTCGAAAAACGCTTCGCGCACCTGCGCCAGACGGACCGAATGTTCCTGCGGCGCCGGGACATTCGCCTCGGCGAGATAGCCGGCCTGTTCGATGCGCATTGCTTCGGATTTGCGGGACCGCAGACCGTCGATGAATGCATTATGGACGATCGACAGCAGCCATACGCGAAGATTTCCGCCGGAGCGGAAGCTGCCGCGTCGCTCATAGGCACGCACCAGCGCATCATGCACCAGATCCTCTGCATCGGCGCTGTCGCGCGTCAGCGAGCGTGCATAGCGGCGCAGCGAACCGAGCTGTCCCAGAATATCGAAGCGTGGCATCGGCCGTTTCATGTCCTGTTTACGGAGCAGGTCGGGATGTTAATCCCGCTCTCCCCGAAATTTTCTTACGGCTCGCCGCGTTCTCGTCCTGGGAGGTATCGGGCCCGCTCTCGCCCGCCAGATAGTATCGGCCGCCTTCGAGGCAAACCGGCGCCGAGTTGGCGCATATGAAACTGCTGGCAAAGCACGGCCGGTTTGCGTATCACTCCGCCGCCAACGGAACCTTATCGATGTTCGAAAATCTCCAGCCCGCGCCTGCCGACAAGATCCTGGCCTTGATCGGCCTCTATCGCGCCGACCCGCGTCCCGACAAGGTCGATCTTGGGGTCGGCGTCTATAAGGATCGCGACGGCAAGACGCCGGTGATGCGCGCGGTGCGCGAAGCCGAAAAGCGGCTGCTGCAGGGCCAGGATACCAAGACCTATCTCGGCCTTGCCGGCGATACCGCCTTCAACGCGGCGATGGCCAGGTTGGTGTTCGGCCCAGCCGCCGACATGACGCGCATTCGTGCGGCGCAGGCGCCAGGCGGCTCCGGCGCGCTGCGGCTGGTAGCAGAGCTGCTGAAAAGGACCCGCACCGACGCGATGGTCTGGCTGTCGGATCCGACATGGCCGAACCACATGCCGGTGATGCGCGCCGCTGGCCTGCAGATACGCGAATATCCCTATTTCGACGCTGCTTCTGGTGCGGTTCGCTTCGACGACATGCTGAATGCATTGAGAACCGCGAATCCTGGCGACGTCGTATTGTTGCATGGCTGCTGCCATAACCCGACAGGCGCCAATCTAGACATCTCGCAATGGGCTGCCATTGCCGATCTTGTCGTTGAGCGCGGCCTGCTGCCCTTTGTCGACATCGCCTATCAGGGCTTTGGCGAGGGACTTGATGCGGATGCCGCCGGCTTGCGCCTTCTGGCGGCAAAAGTTCCGGAAATGGTCGTTGCCTCCAGCTGCTCGAAGAACTTTGCCGTCTATCGCGACCGAGTCGGTGCAGCGCTGATCATGGCGAAAGGTGGCGCGCAGGCGGATTTGGCGATGGGCCAGATGCTGTCGGCGGCGCGCGCCATGTATTCGATGCCGCCGGACCACGGCGCGGCGGCGGTGCGCATCGTGCTTGAAGACCCCGCATTGCGTTCCGACTGGGAGGCAGAGCTTGAAGAGATGCGGCTGCGCATGCTGCGGCTGCGCGTCCAGTTCGCCGAGGCGCTGCGGCGGCAGTCCAACTCCGACCGTTTCGATTTCGTCGCCAGCCATCGCGGCATGTTTTCCCGGCTTGGCCTGTCGGAGGCGCAAGTCGAGCGGCTGCGCGCCGAGCATGCCATCTATATGGTCGGCGACAGCCGCATCAACGTTGCCGGCCTGCCCGAGGACGGCATGGATGCGCTCGCCAAGGCGATAGTCTCCGTGCTCGACTGATGCTTTTGCTAACTAGGATCTTCCGGAAACCGGCTTCCACTTTCGTATCATGGTCTGGCGGCCCGTCTGTGGACAAGGCGCCCTCACCGGCTGAAGCCGTTGGCCGCACAGCCGTGTACAGGATAGCGTTTCCCAGATGAAACCCTCGAAAGACATTTCCCGACTGATCGAGATCATGGCAGCGCTGCGGGCGCCGGAAACCGGCTGCCCGTGGGATATCGAGCAGGACTTTTCGACAATCGCGCCGTACACGATCGAGGAAGCCTACGAAGTGGCGGACGCCATTGCGCGCGGCGATCTGGACGATCTGCGGGATGAACTCGGCGATCTCCTGCTGCAAGTGGTCTACCACGCGCAAATGGCCGAGGAGGCCGGCGAATTTTCATTCGGCGATGTGGTCCAGGCCATCACCACAAAAATGATCCGCCGCCACCCCCATGTCTTCGGCGACAACAAGGCGCGCAGCGCCGGCATGGCCAAGGGCATGTGGGAAAAAATCAAGGCAGAGGAAAAGGCGGAGAAGCGCAGTGCGCGCCTCACCCGTGGGCTCGACCCGGAAGACCATGGCAAGGGCTTTCTCGACAGCGTGCCGGTCGCCCTGCCCGCGCTGACCCGGGCGCTCAAGCTGCAGGAAAAGGCCGCCCGCGTCGGCTTCGACTGGAGCGAGGCGGCGCCGATCCTCGACAAGATCGAGGAGGAGATCGGCGAACTACGCGAGGCGCTGGCCAAAGGCGACACTGCGCCGATCAAGGACGAGTTCGGCGACATGCTGTTTGCGGTCGTCAATCTCGGCCGGCACCTCAAAATTGATTCCGAAGCGGCACTCAGCGGCACCAACGAAAAATTCCGGTCGCGCTTCCACTATGTCGAGCGGACGCTGCAAGCGTCGGGAAACAGCCTGGAAGAGGCGACACTGGACGAGATGGAAGCGCTCTGGCAGCAGGCAAAAAGCGCGAAGTAACCGCCTCTACCCGTTGTTTTGACGGCGCAATCGGCTTTCGATCTCCTGCCGAGCGCTGTGTGTAGCTTTAAGCGCGACGGTTACGCTGCCATCCTCATTGTCGTCGCGCGAGATGATGTCGCCGTTGCGGTAAAGCCAGTCGACGACGCCGAGTTGGTCGGGCTTGAGTGTGACGGTGAAGGTCTCCAGTTCGCCCGACATCATCGTCTCGATGATCGCCTTCAGCGCATCGATGCCTTCGCCGGTTACCGCCGATATGGCGATCGGCGGTGCCTTCTTGCCGTCAGCACCATCGGCAAGCAGCCGCGCCCGGTTGCCCTCGTCGAGCCGGTCGATCTTGTTCCATACTTCGATGACGCGCTTGCTATCGCGGGCATCGACGCCGAGATCGGCAAGGATGCGCTCGACATCTTCGGCCTGCGCGGCCGTATCGGGATCGGAGATGTCGCGCAGATGAATGACGAGGTCTGCCTCGACCACTTCCTCCAGCGTCGCCCTGAAGGCCGCGACCAGATGCGTTGGCAGGTCGGAAATGAAGCCGACCGTATCGGAAAGGATGATCGGCGTGCCGTGCGGCAGACGCACGCGGCGCAGCGTCGGGTCGAGCGTGGCAAACAGCATGTCTTCGGCCAGCACCCCTGCTCCGGTCAGCCGGTTGAACAGAGTCGACTTGCCGGCATTGGTGTAGCCGACGATCGCCACTACCGGAAATGGCACCTTCTTGCGCTTGGCGCGGTGCAGGTCGCGGGTGCGGCGCACAGTTTCGAGCTCGTGCTTCAGCTTGGTGATCTTGTCCTGCAGCACACGCCGATCCGACTCGATCTGGGTCTCGCCAGGGCCGCCGAGAAAGCCGGCGCCGCCACGCTGGCGCTCGAGGTGGGTCCAGCTCCGCACAAGGCGGCCTTTCTGGTAGTTGAGATGGGCAAGATCGACCTGCAGCGTGCCTTCCTTGGTGCGGGCGCGCTCGCCGAAAATCTCCAGGATCAGCCCGGTGCGGTCGAGCACCTTGGCGTTCAACTCTTTTTCGAGGTTGCGCTGCTGTACCGGGGTCAGCGGATGATCGACAATGACCACTTCCGCGTGGCCCTCTTTGACGATCTCAGCGAACTCCGCCACCTTGCCGCTGCCGAGCAAGGTCGCCGGGCGTGGATCGTTGACGGTCACCACCGCCGTGTGGACCAGGTAGAGGTCGCTGGCGCTGGCGAGGCCGACGGCCTCGTCGCGACGAGCCTCGGCGGAACGGGTCAGGCGGGGGCGGTTGGTGTCGTCGCCGCCACGCGGCTGCCGGGTAAGCACCGGCACGATTACCACCGCCCGGGTCGGGCCGTTGGCCTCTGTCCCGGTCTGATGTGCTGGTTTTCCGCGAACGCGGCGGTCCGCGTCTTTCTCACGTTCCAATCAGGCGCCCTGGCTTTCCTCACCATCGAACATCTGAACCGGCTGGCTCGGCATGATCGTGGAAATAGCGTGCTTGTAGACAAGCTGGGAATGGCCGTCGCGACGTAGCAGAACGCAGAAATTGTCGAACGAAGTGACCACGCCGGTCAGCTTCACGCCGTTGATGAGAAAGATGGTGAGTGGATTTTTGCTCTTGCGAACTGAATTCAGGAACAGGTCCTGAAGATTTTGCGATCGTTCCGCCATTGTTCTTGTCTTTCGCCGATCCCCTTCGGTTTGCAGGCCAATGCGCCAAATTAGCCGGCACATGTCAAGCACGCAAACACCATCTTGCCGTCAGTAACGACAAGCAGAACGAGATATATTGATGTTCATTCCATCTGTGCGGTTATCAGGCTGGACTTTTTTCCGCAACGTCAAAAAAGGCCTGCCGTAATGAAACTGTTATCGAGCCCGGGTGGCCGTTGGCGACGGGAGCGCCATCGATCGCCACCACCGGCATGGCAATCGTGGTCGCGGAGCTGATGAAAACCTCGCGCGCGGCCTTGGCTTCGGCCACCGAAAAACCGCGCTCCTCGATCTTCAGGCCGAGCTTGGCGGCCACGTCGAACAGCGTCGTACGGGTGATGCCGCGCAGGATGCCGTGCTCGGCCGGCCGCGTCACCAGCACGCCGTCCCCGGTGATGATCCAGGCGTTCGACGATCCACCTTCCTTGACGGTGCCGTCGACATCGACGAACCAGGCCTCCTGAGCGCCGGCTTCCTTGGCTTTCTGCTTGGCCAGCACGTTCGGCAACAGGCCGACCGACTTGATATCGACCCGATCCCACCGGTTCTCCGGCACTGTGATAACCCGGATCCCGCTCTCGGCCCGCTTCGCGGCAGCTGCAGGATCGGCTTTTTTGGCAGTCACCACCAGCGACGGCTTCGTCTCCGCCGGCGGGAAGAAAAACTCGCGGCTGGCGACGCCGCGTGTCACCTGGACATAGACCAGGCCGTCGACGACATGGTTGCGGCGCACCACCTCGCGCATGACGAGCGGCAGCACGCCGCGCGTGATCGGCCAATCGATCGAGAGTTCGGCAAGTGAGCGGTTCAATCGGGCGAGATGGCGGGGCATGTCGACGATGAAGCCTCGTGCCACCTCGCAGACCTCGTAGACGCCGTCGGCGAATTGATAGCCACGGTCCTCGATATGCACGGAAGCTTCGGCGTGAGCGACGTAGCGCCCGTTCACATACGCAATGCGCGGCATGGCTAACCCCTGAAAGAAGTCCAGCTTTCTTATGCGATTCCAAGACCGCCGTAACCGATAATTGCGTGGGCCACGACTGGTTTGGCTGTCAGACGCCCAGCGACTTCAGCTTGCGGTGCAATGCAGAGCGTTCCATGCCGATAAACTCTGCCGTCTTCGAGATATTGCCGCCAAAACGGTTGATCTGGGCGATCAGATAGTCCTTCTCGAATTGTTCGCGCGCTTCCCGCAGCGGCAGCGCCATTATGTGCTGATCGGATTTGTTTGGAGTGCGCGGCATGACGTCGCCGATCTCGGCAGGCAGGAGATCGGCGGTGATCGGCGCATCGACATCGTCGCCGCGCGCCAGGATCATCAGCCGCTCGACATTGTTGCGCAACTGGCGAACGTTGCCCGGCCAGTTATGCGCCTGCAGCACCGCCAGCGCGTCGTCGCCGATGCGGCGCGGCTTGATGCCGGCCTGGCGAGCGATCTGCTTCATGAAATTGTCGACCAGATAAGGAATGTCCTCGCGACGCTCGGCCAGTCCCGGCACCATGACCGGAACCACGGCCAGGCGATGATAAAGGTCCTCACGGAAACGGCCGTCGGCGATCATGGCTTCCAGGTTCTGCGAGGTCGACGAGACGATGCGCACGTCGACCTTGACCCGCTTGGTGCCCCCTACCCGCTCGAACTGCTGTTCGACCAGCACGCGCAGGATCTTGTTTTGCGTCTCACGCGGCATGTCGGCCACTTCATCGATGTAGAGAATGCCGCGATGGGCTTCCTCCAGCGCGCCGACCTTGCGTTCGACGCCGTTCGATTCGGTGCCGAACAACTCGATCTCCATACGCTCAGGCGTGATGTTGGCGGCGCTCAGCGTCACAAACGGTGCACTCTTGCGCGCCGACAGTGCGTGGATGGCGCGCGCCGCCAGTTCCTTGCCCGAGCCGGAGGGGCCGATAATCATGACGCGGCTGTTGGTCGGCGCGACGCGCTCGATGGTCTGGCGCAATTGGCTCATTGCCGACGACATGCCGATGAGGTCGAAAGTCTCGCCGCTGCGCAGCTTGAGATCCGAAACCTCGCGTCTCAATTTGGAGGTTTCGAGCGCCCGTTCGGCAATGAGGATCAGCCTGTCGGCCTTGAATGGCTTTTCGATGAAATCATAGGCGCCGCGGCGGATGGCCGAGACTGCCGTTTCGATGTTGCCGTGGCCCGAGATCATTACCACCGGCAGGTTCGGGTGCATCGTCTTGATCTCGTCCAGCAAGGCCAGGCCATCGAGCCGCGAGCCCTGCAGCCAGATGTCGAGGAAGATCAGCCTGGGTGCCCGGTCGGCGACCGCCGCCAGCGCGCTGTCGGCATCAAACGCCGTGCGTGTTTCGTGACCTTCGTCGCTCAGGATGCCGGCGACGAGTTCGCGGATGTCTTCCTCGTCATCGACGATGAGAATATCAGACGCCATTACCGACCTTTTCAGTTTCTTTTTCGTGTTCCGTCTTGCCCTCGCCGCGTACCGGAACGGTGGCGGCAACCGGCAGGATGATGCTGATCATTGCACCCCGCCCATCGTGGAAGTCCGCTGGTGCATCGTGCAACTCGAGTCGCCCGCCATGGTCCTCCACGATCTTCTTGACGATAGCGAGGCCAAGCCCGGTGCCTTTCTCGCGTGTCGTCATGTAAGGCTCGAGCAAGCGCTGCCGGTTCTCGCGCGGCAAGCCCCTGCCGTTGTCGATGACGTCGATTCGAATCGCGCCATTCTGACGCCCGGCTTGAATCCGGATTATGCCGTGCGGACGATCCTCTGCATCAAGTCCGTCGATGGCTTCGGCAGCATTCTTGATGACGTTGCCGAAAGCCTGCGCCATCAGCCGGCTGTCGAACGTGCCTTTGAGCGGCTCATTGCCGAAGAAGCGCTCGAAGGTGATGTCGGCCCGGCTCACTTCGACCAGGAACGAGGCTTCGCGCAACGAATCGCGCAGATCGATGGCCTTCATTTCCGGTTTCGGCATGCGGGCGAACGCCGAGAACTCGTCGACCATGCGGCCGATGTCCTCCACTTGCCGGATGATGGTGTCGGTGCATTGATCGAAAACCTCACGGTCCTCGGTGATGACTTTGCCGTAACGCCGCTTGATACGCTCGGCCGAAAGCTGGATCGGCGTCAGTGGATTCTTGATCTCGTGGGCGATGCGTCGCGCCACGTCGGCCCATGCGGAGGAACGCTGTGCCTGGACCAGATCGGTAATGTCATCGACTGTAACGACGTAGGATTTATCCTCCGAACCGTCGTCGCCGGCTTCGATCGTGATCTGTACGTTGAAGGTCCGTTCAGTGCCGGCACGATAGAAGGTGACCTGTTCGCGATAGACCGGCTTGCCCGACTTGCGGCCGATCTCGAAGACGCGGCCGACATGCGGCAGCACGGCCGAAAGGTTCTGCCCAAGCGCTGCCGTGGCGGATATGGCCAGCATCGTTTCCGCCGAACGGTTGACGATGGTGACGATGCCATATGGATCGACGCCGATGACCCCGGCGGTGACGCCGGCAAGCACCGCCTCCGAAAAGCGCCGCCGCTCGTCGATCAAATCCTTGGCCGACAGGATCTCGTTGCGCTGCGATTTCAGCTCCATCAGCATCTTGTTGAAGGTGTCGCCGAGCGAGGCGACGTCACCGTCGGAGGGGCGGACAGGCACGGCTACGTCGAGATTGCCGGTGGCGACCTCATCGGCCGCGCCGATGAGCTGACGAATCGGCCGCACCAGGCGGTCGGCCACCGCAATGCCGGTCCAGATGGCAGACAGGATGATGATCAGCGTCAGCGACAGATAGGGAAGCGCGAAAGCCACTTGCGAGGTGCGGCGATTGTCTTCGAGACCGCGATATTCGGCGGTGTTGGATTTGACGATCTGCCGTGCCTTGATCACCTCGGGATCGACGAGGCGGATGGTGTAGAGATAGAGCCCGTCGATCTCGCGCAGCTTGACGATCGCACCCATGATGTTGCGGGTGCGCGGCTCTATCAGCACCGGCTTGCCGTCGGCAGCGCTTGCCACGGCGCCCTCAGGCGGCTCCGGCATGGCAAAGTCGGCGTCGGTCTTGGCGCTCATAACGAAGGAACCATCGGGCTTGATGAGTGCTGCGTGCGCCAGCGAGCGTCCCACCGCCTCCTTGTTCATGAGATCGAGGAACCCGGTGCGATCGAGACCGTAGAGCGTGCGCGAAGCGTCGAGGTCGTAAGCCATCGACAACGTCGTGCCCTGAAGATTTCGCGCGTTTTCCTGCACATAGGCGTCGGCGATCGACAACGACGAATTGACGATCGTCTTGGTGCGGATCTCGAACCAGCGGTCGAGGCCGATGTCGAGCGTGATCGACGCGATGATCGCCACCATGATCGCGGGGATGGCGGCGACCAGCGCAAACATCGCGACTATGCGGACATGCAGGCGCGACGCAGCCTTGCCGTGCCGGCGTGCCATCAGGATGCGATGCACCTCGCGGCCGACCAGCAAGATCAGAAACAGGACGAACGCCGCATTAAGCGCAATCAGCGCCAGCGTCGTCCTCGCGTCGGGCGTGATCGGCGTCGCGCCGACCAGAATGGCGAAGGAGATCGCCGCCGTCACCAGCGCCCCGGCAACGGCGATCACGCCCGGCAGCGCAAGCAGCCGGCGACCGTCTCGCGCGCCGGTATTGCTGAAAAGCGATTTGCTCAGTGTCGGTGCGTGCAGGGCCATGTCGCCGTCTAGAGCCAGTGATTGCGTCGGATGTATGCAACGCATTGTGGCGATTATGCAACAAGTGTGGCCGAGACGGAAATCTTTCGGCAATCGATCCCCTGGAAAGCGCTCTTAAAGGGATTCGTCTAGACCTGCCTGGACGACTTGTAGACGTTGACGCCGAGTTCGCGAATCTTCTTGCGCAGCGTGTTGCGGTTGAGCCCCAGCAATTCCGCAGCCTTGATCTGGTTACCGCGCGTTGCGGTCATCGAGGCGAGGACCAGCGGATATTCGACCTCGGAGAGGATTCGCTGATAGAGCCCGGCCGGGGGCAAGTCGCCGGCAAACGAGGCAAAATAGCGTTGCAGGAAATGCTCCACCGCCTGGCCGATGGAAAGGTCGTCGGGAATGAGGTTGCCGCCACCTGGAACGACAGGCCTTTCGCCGGTCTTCAACTCCGCCTCGATGATCTCCGCGGAGATCTCGTCCTGCGAATACAGTGCGGCCAGCCTGCGGATGAGATTTTCGAGTTCGCGCACATTACCGGGCCATGGGTAGCGCTTCATCAGCTCGATGCCGCCGGTGGAAATGCGCTTGGTCTGCAAGCCTTCACTGACGCCGAGCTTGAAGAAGTGGCGGACGAGGTCCGGAATGTCCTCCGAGCGCTCGCGCAGCGCCGGCAGCCTGAGCGGCACAACGTTCAAGCGGTAGAACAGGTCCTCGCGGAAAAGCCCCTGATTGATCAGCGTGCGCAGGTCCTTGTTGGTGGCAGCCACGATGCGCACGTCGGTCTTGATCGGCGTGCGGCCGCCGACCGTGGTGTATTCGCCCTGCTGCAGCACACGCAGCAGCCGCGTCTGCGCTTCCATCGGCATGTCGCCGATCTCGTCGAGGAAGAGCGTGCCGCCTTCGGCCTGCTCGAAACGGCCAGTGGAGCGGTTCTGTGCGCCAGTAAAGGCGCCCTTCTCGTGCCCGAATAGTTCCGATTCGATCAGGTCGCGTGGGATCGCCGCCATGTTGATGGCGACGAAGGGGCCACCACGACGACGGCCATATTCATGCAGCGCGCGCGCCACCAGTTCCTTGCCGGTACCCGATTCGCCCGAGATCATCACCGTCAGGTCGGTCTGCATCATGCGCGCCAGCATGCGGTAGATGTCCTGCATGGCCGCCGAGCGGCCGACCAGCGGCATCGTTTCAGGCGGCTCGTCGGCACGCGTATCGATCTTGGGCCGCCGCGGCTCGGAAAGCGCGCGGTTGACGATGTTGAGCAGTTCCGTCAGGTCGAACGGTTTCGGCAGATATTCATAGGCTCCGGTTTCGGAGGCCCGGATCGCGGTCATGAACGTGTTCTGCGCACTCATGACGATGACCGGCAGTTCCGGTCGCGCCTTCTTGATGCGCGGCAGCATGTCGAAGGCGTTCTCGTCGGGCATGACAACGTCGGTGATGACCAGATCGCCCTCGCCCGCCGCCACCCAGCGCCACAGCGTCGAGGCATTGGAGGTGACGCGCACGTCGTGACCGACGCGCGAAAGCGCCTGGTTGAGGACTGTGCGGATGGCCGCATCGTCGTCAGCGACGAGAATATTGCCGCGAACGGTCATTTGCGGTCTCCTTCACCGTCGTCGTCGGTGCCAAACTGGGTTTCTTTCCATGCCGGCATCAGGATACGGAAGGTGGTCCCGCGCGGCGTCGATTCGCATTCAATGATGCCGCCATGCTCGCCGACGATCTTTGCGACCAGCGCCAGACCGAGACCGGAGCCGTTCGGCTTGGTGGTGATAAAGGGATCGAACAGGATCGGCAGGATATCCTCGGAAACACCCGAACCGTTGTCACGCACGCAGAATTCCAATGGCAGCGATACGCGGTCCTGAGTCCCGGGTACGGAAACACGGATGCCCGGACGGAAGGCGGTCGACAGCATGATCTCGCCCTGCGGATCGCTGCCGATCGCCTCGGCGGCATTTTTTACCAGATTGAGGAAGACCTGGATGAGCTGGTCGCGATTGGCAAAAACCGGAGGCAATGATGGATCATAATCCTCCAATATCTTGATCCGCTTGGCAAAACCGTTCTTGGCGATTGCCTTGACATGGTCGAGCACGACATGGATGTTGACGGGGTAGCGGTCGATCGGCCGCTCGTCCGAAAACACCTCCATGCGGTCGACCAGCGAGACAATGCGATCGGTCTCGTCGGTGATCAGCCTGGTCAGTGCGCGATCCTCGTCGGACGCCGACAGTTCAAGCAGCTGCGCGGCACCACGAATGCCGGACAGCGGGTTCTTGATCTCATGGGCAAGCATCGCGGCAAGGCCGGTGACCGAGCGCGCCGCACCGCGATGCGTCATCTGCCGGTCGATCTTGTCGGCCATTGAGCGTTCCTGGAACATTACCACGACGGAGCCTGGAAATTCCGTCACAGGCGCGACGTAGAGATCGACCACCTTCTCGATGCCGAGCCGCGGCGACGACACGTCCACCCGGTATTCGTTGACTGGCGCCCGGCGCTCGCGCACCTGGTCGACAAGCGTCAGCAGCGGGCTGCCGAAAGGAATGAGCTTGTGCAGCGTGTTGCGGGCGAGCATCGTGGCGCTCGAACGGAAAAAATCCTCGGCATCGGCATTGGCGAAGGTGATGAAGCCTTGCGGATCGACCATGATCACCGGCCGACGAATGGTGTTGAGCACAATATGCGCGGCGTCCGCCATATCCGTGCTCTGTGTGACGGTGGCGTTCATGCCGCACTCCGCAGGTTCGCTGCTTCGGGAGCGCTTGAAAATACGTCGCGCAGCAAGGAAATGACGCGCCCAGGCTCGAAAGACGTGAGTATGGCCTTGCGCCGGTCGTCGCTTGTGGCGGCGTGGCGGTCGAGATACCAGCCGAGATGCTTGCGCGCCTGGCGCAATCCGCTTTCCACGCCATAGAGCGTCAGCATGTCTTCGTAATGGGCAATGACGTAATCGGTCAGCGCTTGCGGGCTTTCCGGCATGCCGGATACCGGCTCGGCCAGCGCGGCCGCTACAATGCTGCCGGCGGTCCACGGCGCGCCATAGTGCGCACGGCCGATCATCACCGCGTCGGCGCCGGATTGGTCAAGGATCGACGCAGCCTCTGCCGGCGAGCCGACATCGCCATTGGCAACCACAGGGATCGAGACGGCCTGCTTGACGCGTGCGATGGCACGCCAGTCGGCCGTGCCCTGATAGAACTGGCAACGTGTGCGGCCATGCACCGTCACCATCATCACCCCGGCCTGCTCGGCGCGTCGCGCCAGCATCGGCGCGTTGAGCGCGCCTTCGTCCCAGCCGAGCCGCATTTTGACCGTGACCGGCACGTCGACCGCGCCGACTACCGCTTCGATCAGCGACAGCGCGTGGTCGAGATCTCGCATCAGTGCCGAACCGGCATAGCCGCCCGTCACCTTTTTGGCCGGACAGCCCATGTTGATGTCGACGATGTCGGCGCCTTCGCCGGCTGCGATTCGCGCGCCCTCGGCCATGTGCGCCACCTCACGGCCGGCAAGCTGGACCATGTGGACAGGCAGCCCGGAATGACGGATGCGCAGGCCGGAACCAGCCCTGCCCTTTGCAAGCTCGCCGCTCGCCACCATTTCCGATACGACCAGCCCGGCGCCATGCGCATGGGCGCGTTGCCGGAACGGTTCGTCGGTGATGCCCGACATGGGCGCGAGAAATACGCGATTGCGGATTCTCACGCCACCCACATCCAGCGGCGAAGCCAATTTGGTCACATCAGGCATGCACAAAAACCAAGCACCTTCGGTTGCTGCACATTCTCTAGCCAGAACGGCGGCAATGTGCAACGCGCAATGTCGTGACATTAAGGCGCATTTGGGAAAAATACGGATCGCCGCACCGCATCAATCCTGGGTCTTCCAAAAGCGATACCACTTTTCGGGATCATGCGTTAAGCGTCTCGGCATGAGAGATGCGAGCGAAAAGCAAGCTGCGGACGACAAGGTCGCCGTGGTCATCGTTGCTGCCGGCCGCGGCGCGCGCGCCGGACAGGCCAAGGGGCCGAAGCAGTACCAGCAAATCGGCGGCGGCGCCGTTATCGCACGCACGCTCGGCGCCTTTCTGACGCATCCGAAGATTGGACCTGTCGTCGTTGCTATCCATGCCGACGACGGCGCGCTTTTCCGCCGTGCGGCCGGTGCGAACGCCGACCGTGTCGTCGCGGTGACCGGCGGTACGTCACGGCAGGAGTCCGTCCGCCTTGGACTGCTGGCGTTGAGAAGCAATGCGCCGGGCCGGGTCTTGATCCATGATGCGGCCCGGCCGTTTGTCGATGCGGAACTGATAGACCGCACGATCGCCGCCATTGGCGAGCGCCAGGGGGCACTGCCTGCCTTGCCGGTTGCCGATACGCTCAAGCGCGAAACGGCCGAAGGCATGATCGGCGAAACCGTGTCCAGGGCCGGGCTTCATGCCGCACAGACACCGCAAGGCTTTCCGTTCTGGCCGATCCTGGCTGCGCACGAAAAGGCTCATCATCTGGGCAAAGCGGATTTCACCGACGATGCGGCAATCGCCGAATGGGCGCATATTCCGGTGAAGATCGTTCCCGGCTCGCCGGACAACGTCAAACTGACCTGGGCACGGGATATTGCAATGGCGGATCAGCGGCTTTCCAGCGCCCCGCGTTTTCCCGACATCCGAACCGGCAATGGCTATGACGTCCATGCGTTCGTGCCCGGCGACCATGTCACCCTGTGCGGCGTCGCCATTCCACACGATAGGAAGTTGTCCGGCCATTCGGATGCCGATGTCGGTCTCCACGCCTTGACCGACGCCCTGCTCGCCACCTGCGGCGCCGGTGACATCGGCACGCATTTCCCGCCCTCCGACCCGCAGTGGAAAGGGGCCGCTTCACGCATCTTCGTCGAACACGCGGTGAAGCTGGTGCGCGCGCGCGGCGGACGCATCGCCAACGCCGATATCACCCTGATCTGCGAGGCGCCGCGCGTCGGCCCGCATCGCGAGGCCATGACCGAAGCGCTTTCGGCAATGCTGCGAATTTCGCGCGATCGCATCTCGATCAAGGCGACAACCAATGAGAAGCTTGGCTTCGTCGGCCGTGAGGAAGGCATAGCGGCCATCGCGACTGCCAGCGTTGTGTTTCCAGGGGATGTCCCTGAATGAGCAATAGCGGTCTCGCAGATGCCCTGCTTAAGGCCTGCCAGCAGCGCGGCATGATGCTGGCGACGGCGGAGAGCTGCACCGGCGGCATGATCATCGCCGCGCTGACCGACATCGCCGGCTCTTCCGCGGTGGTCGATCGCGGCTTCATCACCTATTCCAACCAGGCCAAGACCGAGATGCTCGGCGTCTCGGCCGCTACGCTCGAGGCGCACGGCGCGGTCTCGCGCGAGACTGCGGTGGAGATGGCGGCCGGAGCCTTGGCGCATTCGCCGGCCGGGCTCGCCCTGGCGGTGACCGGCATCGCCGGTCCGGACGGCGGCTCGGCGGAAAAACCTGTCGGCCTGGTCTGGTTCGGCGTTGCCGTGGCTGGCCGGCCGGTAGTCAGCGAATGCCAGCTGTTCGCCGACAAGGGCCGCGATTACATCCGCAGGGAGACGGTCCGTCATGCGCTTGAACTGGGTCTGCGCGCGCTCGCTGCGGATCAGGCCGTCGATGGCGCGCCGTAGATGATTTCGGCCCGTTTCTCGAACGCCTCGGAGAACATGCGGAAGGCGCGGTCGAACATGGTTCCCATCAACGCACCCAAAATGCGGCTCTTGAACTCGTAGTCGATAAAGAAGCAGACGTTGCAAGCGCCGTCCGCCGGGTCGAAGCGCCAGACATTGCTCAGATATTTGAAAGGGCCGTCGATGTATTTGACATCTATGGCGTTCTCGTCAGGCTTCAGCAGCACCTGCGTGGTGAAAGTCTCGCGGATCGCCTTGTAGCCGATGCTCATGTCGGCGATGAGCAAGGTGCGCCCGTCGCGTTCCTTGCGTGAGCGAACCGTCAGTGCCTCGCAAAGCGGCAGGAATTGCGGATAGGATTCGACATCGGCGACCAGAGCGAACATCTGCTCCGGCGTATGCGCAACGCGGCGATGGGCTTCGAATTGTGGCATAAAACCAGTGTTAGGCGGACTTTTTGAGAAACGCTTCGCGCGCCGCGCGCAACCTGGCAAAGTCGTCCCCGGCATGGTGCGACGAGCGCGTCAGCGGGCTCGACGCTACCAGCAGGAAGCCCTTGGTCCTGCCGATCGTCTCAAAGGACTTGAATTCCTCCGGCGTGACGAAGCGGATCACCGGATGGTGCTTCTTCGACGGCTGCAGATATTGGCCGATGGTCATGAAGTCGACATTGGCCGAACGCAAATCGTCCATCAGCTGCAGAATTTCGTTCCGCTCCTCGCCAAGGCCGACCATGATGCCGGACTTGGTGAAGATCGAGGGGTCAAGCTCCTTGACCCGCTGCAAGAGCCTGATCGAGTGGAAATAGCGCGCGCCCGGCCGAACCGTCAGATAGTTAGACGGCACGGTCTCGAGATTATGGTTGAAAACATCCGGCCTGGCCGCCACCACGATCTCCAGCGCACCGTCCTTGCGCAGGAAATCGGGCGTCAGGATTTCGATCGTCGTCGACGGGGTTGCTGCCCTGATCGCACGGATGACATCAGCAAAATGCTGGGCCCCGCCGTCGGCCAGATCGTCGCGATCGACGGAGGTGATGACGACATGGCTCAAGCCCATTTGCTTGACCGCATGCGCGACGCGCGCCGGCTCGTCGGGATCGAGTGCGGTCGGGATGCCGGTGGCGACATTGCAAAAGGCGCAGGCCCGCGTGCAGATCTCGCCCATGATCATGAAGGTGGCGTGCTTCTTCTCCCAGCACTCGCCGATATTGGGGCAGCCCGCCTCTTCGCAAACCGTCACCAGTTTGTGAGACTTCACGATTTCGCGCGTCTCGGCATAGCCTTTCGACATCGGCGCCTTGACGCGGATCCAGTCAGGCTTGCGCAGTACGTCCTGATCCGGCTTGTGCGCCTTTTCGGGATGCCGCAGGCGCGGCGCATTGGCAATCGTGTCGAGGACGGTGACCATGTGAAACCCGGCTCATTGGCAAGCGCTTGTCCAGCGCTCGCTCTACCCACATCATCTAGGACTTTTCGGCGAAAAGAAAAAGGCCGCGATCACGCATGCCGCGGTGACCTTTTTCGCATAGCAAGTGCCGACAGAGGTTAGCGGCGCACCAGTCGTCCGACCGCAATCAGAATGCAGGCACCGATGAAGCCGGTGATCAGATAGGCTATCCAGCCGACGCCGAAGATGCCGATGTTCAGGGCCTGCAAGATGGCGTTCAACACGATTGCGCCGACAATGCCGAGAATGATGTTCATGAGGATGCCGGTATTGCTCTTCATGACCATCTCGGCCAGCCACCCCGCCAGGCCACCGATGATGATGGCTGCAACCCAGCCCACGCCGTTCATTTCCATATGCCCTCTCCTTGTATGATGGATGATGCCTGCGAAACGAATTGCTCTGCCGTCGAGTTCCTCTGTGTCTTCCGTGTGAGACTCGCCCCAACTAATTTATCATGCATTCAGTGCGCGACCATAGGCGTCGAGTACACTCTCCTTCATCATCTCCGACAGCGTCGGGTGCGGGAAGATCGTGTGCATCAGCTCTTCCTCGGTGGTCTCCAGATTCATCGCCACGACGAAGCCCTGGATCAGTTCGGTTACTTCTGCGCCGACCATGTGGGCACCCAGCAACTGGCCGGTCTTCTTGTCGAAAATGGTCTTGACGAAACCTTGGTCTTCGCCCAGCGCAATCGCCTTGCCGTTTGCGGCGAACTGGAAGCGGCCGACGCGGATGTCCTTGCCATCGGCTTTCGCTTTGGCTTCCGTCAGTCCGACCGAGGCGACTTGCGGATTGCAATAGGTGCAGCCCGGGATCTTCAGCTTGTCGATGGCATGCACGCCGGGGAAATTGGCGATCTTTTCCACACAGACCACGCCCTCATGCTCGGCCTTGTGGGCGAGCATCGGCGGTCCGGCAACGTCGCCGATGGCGTAGACGCCCGGCACATTTGTCTTGCCGTAGCCGTCGACGACGACGCAACCGCGGTCCGTCTTCACGCCGAGCGTCTCGAGGCCGAGGTTTTCGATGTTACCCTGTACGCCGACGGCCGAGATCATACGATCGGCGGTGATCTTCTCGACCTTGCCGTCCTTCATCTCGACATGCGCCGTGACCGAGTTAGTGCCCTGCTCGACCTTGGTCACCTTGGCTTCTAGAATGATCTTCATGCCCTGCTTCTCGAACTGCTTCTGCGCGAATTTCGAGACCTCGGCGTCCTCGACCGGCATCACAGCCGGCAGCAGTTCGACCACCGTCACCTCGGCGCCCATGGTGCGGTAGAACGAGGCGAACTCGATGCCGATGGCGCCCGAGCCCATCACCAGCAGCGATTTCGGCATCTCTTTCGGCACCATGGCCTCGAAATAGGTCCAGATCAACTTGCCGTCCGGCTCGATGCCGGGCAATGCGCGCGGCCTCGCTCCGGTCGCCAGAATGATGTGCTTGGCGCTGTAGGTGCCCTCGCCCTTGACGCCCTTGGGCGCCGGCGGCTGCGGCTCCATCGGCTTCTTCGACGATTTCGACACGACGATCTCGCCAGGTTTGGTCAGCTTGGCTTCGCCCCAGATGACGTCAACCTTGTTCTTTTTCATCAGGAAGCCGACGCCGCCGTTGAGCCGCAGCGAGACCTTTCGCGAGCGATCGACGACGGCGGCTGTGTCGACGCTGACCTTGCCATCGATCTTCAGGCCGTAGTCCTTCAGATGATCCGAATAGTGCATGATCTCGGCGGAGCGCAGCAGCGCTTTGGTCGGAATGCAGCCCCAGTTGAGGCAGATGCCGCCCAAGTGCTCGCGCTCGACGATCGCCGTCTTGAAGCCAAGCTGGGCCGAACGCACTGCAGTGACATAGCCGCCGGGGCCGGAGCCGATGATGATGACGTCGTAGTTCTCAGCCACGGCTTTCTCCTTCACAATTCCAACATGAGGCGCACGAGCGGCGCCAGCGCTTGCCCGACGTTCCGCGTGTTTTCCGCGTCCAGGTGGACGCCGTCGAGCGGCGTGGTTTTGGCCACCGTGCCGGCATCGAAGAAGCCGCAGCCGGCCTCGTCGGCAAGGGCGGAATATTGCGGCGCCAGCCGCTTTGACGCGTCATCGCCGCCGGCGAACATTTCCTTGAACTCGGCGTTTTCCGTGCGGCTGACTACGGGCGGCGCGACGATCAGGATCTGCGGCGCCAGCCAATCGAACGGGTAATCGTGACCGCGCACGATGTCGATCAGGCGTTGCATGCCTTGTTTGGCCGCGACCGGATTACCGTGAATCCACGGCTTCATATCGTTGGCTCCGAGCATGATGACGATCAAGTCGATCGGTGCGTGCGTCGTCAGGATTGTTGGCAACAGCCTTGCGCCATTGCGGTCCGCCCCGGCCAAGTGATCGTCGAAGGCGGTGGTTCGGCCATTCAGGCCTTCGGCGATGACCTCGACGCCGCTGCCCAATGTTGCCTGCAGCACGCTCGGCCAGCGATCCGCCGGCGGATGACGGCCGAGGTTTGCCGCGTCATAGCCCCAGGTCAGCGAATCGCCGTAGCAGAGGACCGTCTTCATGTGCCTGCCCCGCCGAAACCTGGTTGCGAGCGCGCCAATCGCCAGCGCACGAAAAGCCACTGGACCAGCACTGTAGCGATGCCCGGCAGAACGAGACCGGCGACTACGGGAAGATCGCCCGACCACTGGCTCTTGCCTGGGGGCTGGGAGAAAGTCCAGCCGATCAGGGCAACTCCAACGAGCACAAAAAACGCTACCCCTATGGTCGCCGTCAGCTTTGTTGCCCGTCGTGGGTCCGACATGAATTGTGCGATGAAGAACGCGACCGTCACGAGGACGGTGACGAGAACCGAGATCATGAACACAAGGATGTACTCTACGTCGGCATTGGTGGCGACGGCGAGCCACTGCGCCACCAATCCGCCCGCCAAACCGGAAAGAAAAAAGGCAAAAAGGCTGGTGAAGAATTTCCGCACCGCCCTGTTCCCCTCTCTTAAACCAGCATGCCCATCGGGTTTTCGACCATGCGTTTGAAGGCGACGAGCAACTCGGCGCCGAGCGCACCGTCGACGGCGCGGTGATCGGTCGACAACGTCACCGACATGATCGTGGCGATCTTGATCTCGCCGTTCTTCACCACTGCGCGTTGCTCGCCGGCGCCGACCGCCAGGATCGTCGCATGCGGCGGGTTGATGACGGCAGAAAAATCCTTGACGCCGAACATACCGAGATTGGACACCGCCGTGGTGCCGCCCTGATATTCTTCCGGTTTCAGCTTGCGACTACGGGCGCGGCCGGCAAGATCCTTCATCTCGTTGGAGATGACGGACAGCGTCTTTTCATCGGCACGCCGGATGATCGGGGTGATCAGGCCGCCGGGGATCGACACGGCAACGCCGACATCGGCATGCTTGTGCTTGACCATGGCGTTTTCTGTCCACGACACATTGGCATCCGGCACCGCCATCAGCGCCATGGCCAGAGCCTTGATAACCATGTCGTTGACCGAAAGCTTGTAGGCCGGCGTTTCGCCCTTCTCGGTCTTCTTCGCCGGGGCGGCCGCATTGATCTGCGTGCGCAGGGCCAGAAGCGCGTCGAGCTCGCAGTCGAGCGTCAGATAGAAATGCGGGATGGTGGTTTTGGCCTCGACCAGCCGCCGCGCAATGGTCTTGCGCATATTGTCGTGGGGGACCAGCTCGTAGGAGCCTTCGGCAAACAGTTTGAGCACCTGCTCGTCGGACATTGGTTTGGGTGCTGCGGCCGCAGGCGCCGGAGCGCCGGCGGGCGCCGCTTTTGCTGCTGGTGCCGCCTTGGCGCCGCCACTGGAAATTGCGGCATCGACATCGGCCTTTACCACGCGGCCGCGGGGGCCGGAGCCTGTCAGCGCCGCGACATCTATACCAGCTTCGCTGGCGATGCGCCGGGCCAGCGGCGAGGCGAAGATGCGCTCACCGTTTGCGTGGCCGTTGGCGACCGGCACCGCGTCCGCCTTAGGCGTAGGTGCGGCAGGCTCCTGCTTCGACGCTTCGGGCTTTGATGTTTCCGCTTTGGCGGCTTCCGCTTTCGGAGCCTCAGCCTTGGCCGGCGCAGCGCCATCACCGCTTTTGACGGCAGAAGCAGCATCCTCCCCCTCAGCCGCCAATACCGCGATCAGCGCATTGACCTTGACGCCTTCAGTGCCGGCCGGAACCACCAGCTTGGCAACCGTGCCTTCGTCGACGGCTTCGACTTCCATCGTTGCCTTGTCCGTCTCGATCTCGGCAATCACGTCGCCCGGCGAGACCTTGTCGCCTTCCTTGACCAGCCACTTGGAAAGGTTGCCCTCTTCCATTGTGGGCGAAAGCGCCGGCATGGTGATGTTGATCGGCATTTTGTCCTCCCGCCCTGCTCAGCGATACGTGACGGCTTTGACCGCCTCGACGACCTCGCCGACATTGGGCAGCGCCAGCTTTTCGAGGTTCGCCGCATAGGGCATCGGCACGTCCTTGCCGGCAATTGTAATGACCGGTGCATCGAGGAAATCGAAGGCGCGCTGCGAGACCTGATTGGCGACATGGTCGCCGACCGAGTTCTGCGGAAAGCCTTCCTCGACCACCACGAGGCGATTGGTCTTTTTGACCGAGGCGATGATCGTGTCGAAGTCGAGCGGGCGGATGGTGCGCAAGTCGATTATCTCGGCATCGATGCCCATGCCGCGCAACTCCGCCTCGGCCTTGATCACGTAGGTCATACCGATGCCGAACGAGACGATGGTCACGTCCTTGCCGGATTTGTGAATGCGCGCCTTGCCGATCGGCAGCACGAAATCGTCCATCTTCGGCACGTCGAAGGAGTGGCCGTAAAGGATTTCGTTCTCGAGGAAGATGACCGGGTTCGGGTCACGGATCGCCGCCTTGAGCAGACCCTTGGCGTCGGCGGCGGTATAGGGCATCACCACCTTCAACCCGGGAACATGGCTGTACCAGGCGGCATAGCATTGCGAATGCTGCGCGGCGACGCGGGCAGCCGCGCCGTTCGGGCCGCGAAAGACGATCGGGGCGCCCATCTGGCCGCCGGACATATAGAGCGTCTTGGCGGCTGAATTGATGATCTGGTCGATCGCCTGCATGGCGAAGTTGAAGGTCATGAATTCGACGATCGGCTTCAGGCCGGCCATCGCCGCGCCAACACCAACGCCGGCAAAGCCGTGCTCGGTGATCGGCGTGTCGACTACGCGCCGCGGACCGAATTCCTGCAACAGGCCTTGTGTGATCTTGTAGGCGCCCTGGTACTCGGCGACTTCCTCGCCCATGACGAAGACGTCGCCGTCGCGGCGCATTTCCTCAGCCATTGCGTCGCGCAACGCTTCACGCACCGTGGTCGAGACCATTTCGGTGCCGGCCGGGATGTCCGGATCGGCGGCAATTTCCAGCCTGGGTGCGGCGGCAACAGGTGCTGCCGCTTCGCTCTTGGCCGGAGCAGCAACGGGGGGCGGAGCAGCCGCGGGCGCTGCCGCTTGCGACACGACAGCCTCCTCGCCAATGCCTTCGCCCGCCTCGTCGATGTCTTCGCCATCGACGGCCAACACAGCGATCAGTGTGTTGACCTTGACGCCTTCGGTGCCGGCAGGAACCACGATCTTGGCAAGCGTGCCGTCGTCGACGGCTTCGACTTCCATCGTTGCCTTGTCGGTCTCGATTTCGGCAATGGCGTCACCGGCCGCGACCTTGTCGCCTTCTTTCTTCAACCACTTCGAAACATTACCCTCTTCCATGGTCGGCGAGAGGGCGGGCATGAGAATTTCGATCGGCATGTCCTTGCCCTCTCGTTAAAGTACGATGTCGGTCCAGAGCTCGGACGGATCTGGCTCCGCGTCGTTCTGGGCAAATTCTGCGGCGTCGGCGACAACGTCGCGGACTTCCTTGTCGATGGCCTTGAGTTCGTCCTCGCTTGCCCATTTCTTATCGAGCAGCCGCGCCTTGACCTGCTCGATCGGGTCACGTTCGGAGCGCATTTTCTGCACTTCTTCCTTGGAGCGGTATTTAGCCGGATCCGACATCGAATGGCCGCGGTAACGATAGGTCTGCATTTCGAGAATGAGCGGCCCGTTGCCGGCGCGGCACCATTCGGCGGCGAGGTCGCCGGCTGCCTTTACAGCGCGCACATCCATGCCGTCGACCTGGATGCCTGGAATCTTGAAGGACGCGCCGCGGTGCGAGAAATCCGTCTCGGCCGACGAGCGCGAGACCGAGGTGCCCATGGCGTAGCGGTTGTTCTCGATGATGTAGATCACCGGAAGCTTCCACAGCGAGGCCATGTTGAAGCTTTCGTAGACTTGGCCTTGATTCGCCGCGCCATCGCCGAAATAGGTCAGCGTCACATTGTTGTTGCCGCGATAGCGGTTGGCGAACGCAATGCCGGTGCCGAGCGACACTTGCGCGCCGACGATGCCGTGGCCGCCGTAAAAATGCTTCTCCTTGGAGAACATGTGCATCGAGCCGCCCTTGCCTCTGGACAGGCCGCTACGGCGCCCGGTCAGTTCGGCCATGACGCCGCGCGGCGACAACTCCATGGCCAGCATATGACCATGGTCGCGATAGGCGGTGATCATCTGGTCGCCATCGATCAGCGCCATCTTCATGCCGGTAACGACCGCTTCCTGCCCGATGTAGAGGTGGCAGAAACCGCCGATGAAGCCCATGCCGTAAAGCTGGCCGGCCTTTTCCTCGAAGCGGCGGATGAGCAGCATGCGCCGGTAGGCGGCAAGCTCCTGGTCTTTGGTGAATTCAACAGGCTTTGGGGTGGAAAGGCCCGGCGTTTTGCCGTCCGATTTGGATTTGGCAGGCGCTTTTCTGGTGGCGGTGGCCATGCATCACTCCCTGTTGGCGTCTCTTGGCGGACAGCGAGGGAGATCAGTTCTCCCACCGGTTTGAGGCAGGCTAACATGCAGGGAAGGCTTTCGCCATGCCGAAAACGCATGGCTGTCATGCATCTAAGCAATTAAAATCATTGCAAATATCACCGATTAACTGAAATCCGGTTATCTTGCAACCGGCAGCATGATGGTGATCTCGTCCGCGTGGGACAGATTAAGCGCCTTGCGCGCCTGCTCGTCCAGCATGTCCTTCTCCAGGGTGCCCTCATGCATCAGCTGAACGCGGCGCTCGAGATCGATCCGGCGCGCCCTGACGGCATCGAGCCTGCCCTGCAATTCGGCAGTCTCAGCTTCGAGCTGATACTTGGAATAGATGCCGAACTCGCCATGATAGGCATGGAAGCCGAAATAAGTCAGGAACACCACGCAGAGCGAGGGGATGATCAGCCGGCCGGTGTTTCTTTGCTTGTGCTGGCGTGTCCACATGGTCCGAATCCTCTACGCCGCCTTTGTCGCCCGATTGTGCTTAATGGACGGTTACAGCCTGTTGGATTCAGAGCCAGGAAGCAAAAAAGGGCGGGAATGTCCCCGCCCTCGCCGCCACGGATTTTCTCTCGAAATCAGCTTTTCACGATCGACTTGCCGGCATATCGCGCCTGCTTGCCGAGCTCCTCCTCAATGCGGATGAGCTGGTTGTACTTGGCCATGCGATCCGAGCGTGACAGCGAGCCCGTCTTGATCTGCCCGCAATTGGTGGCAACGGCGAGGTCGGCGATGGTCGAATCCTCGGTCTCGCCCGAGCGGTGCGACATCACCGCGGTATAGCCGGCCTTGTGCGCGGTCTCGACGGCGTCGAGCGTTTCGGTAAGCGAGCCGATCTGGTTGACCTTGACCAGGATCGAATTGGCGACACCCATGCGGATGCCGTCGCGCAGCCGCGCCGTGTTGGTGACGAACAGATCGTCGCCAACCAGCTGCGTTTGCTTGCCGATGAGATCGGTCAGTATTTTCCAACCGTCCCAGTCATCCTCCGCCAGGCCGTCCTCAATGGTGATGATCGGGTAGTCGGCAGCAAGTTTGGCCAGATATCTGGCCTGCACCTTCGGGTCGCGGGTTTTCCTCTCGCCTTCATAGACGTAGTTGCCATCCTTGAAGAATTCGGTCGCCGCGCAGTCGAGGCCTAGCGCAACCTCCTCGCCGGGCTTGAAGCCAGCCTGCTCGATCGATTCCATGATGAAGTCGAGCGCGGCCGGCGCGCTCTTCAGGTTGGGGGCAAAGCCGCCCTCGTCGCCGACATTGGTGTTATGGCCGGCGTCCTTCAGCTTCTTTCGCAGCGTATGAAAGATCTCCGAGCCCCAGCGCACGCCGTCGCGCAGCGTCGGCGCGCCGATCGGCAGGATCATGAATTCCTGGAAATCGATCGGGTTGTCGGCATGCGCGCCGCCATTGATGATGTTCATCATAGGCACCGGCAGCACATGGGCCTTGGTGCCGCCGACATAACGATAGAGCGGCAGGTCGGCGGCTTCGGCCGCAGCCTTGGCCACAGCCAGCGACACGCCGAGGATGGCATTGGCGCCGAGCCGGCTCTTATTGGGCGTACCATCGAGCTCGATCATGGTCTGGTCGATATGAATCTGATTCTCTGCCTCCATGCCGCCGATCGCCTCGAACAGCTCGCCGTTCACCGCCTCGACCGCAGTGAGCACGCCCTTGCCGAGATAGCGGGGGCCGCCATCGCGCAGTTCGACCGCCTCATGCGCGCCGGTCGAGGCGCCGGACGGCACCGCGGCGCGACCCATCGAGCCGTCTTCGAGCACGACGTCGACCTCGACGGTCGGATTTCCGCGGCTGTCCAGGATTTCACGCCCGACAATGTCGATGATGGCCGTCATTGCGATGTCCCCGATTGATCGATTGAAGCGTCGCGCACCTCTTAGCCAAAGCGCCGCAAAACGCAATCGGGGCACTTGCAAATATTGCCCGTGCGCTACGGATTCACGAAGCACGAAGCGCTGTCATCATTTGTCATACGCGGCATGCCGGTTTCTGGTTTATGGCTGTTGTCGCGCGGGGCGAAACAGGAGGAGTTTCGCCATGTCCCAGTTGAGCGGTATTGTGAGTTTGTTCCTGATCGCGGCTGCGTTCCTGACGTCGTGCGACAATCAGCAACCCCCGCAGGGATCGTCGCCTTTGCCGGCCCTGCAGATTGCGCAGTAGCATCCCGCCACATCGAAAGGCCCCCGATTTCCCGGGGGCCTTTTTGATTCCAGGAGACTTAGTCAGTGCCAGTAAGGTCAGTGCCAGTAAGGCTCGACCTTGTAGTAGTTGTATGAGGCATCACGCGCGGCCTCGCCGTCGGCGCCGGTCAACTCGTTGATCGAATAGGAAGGAGCGGCCTTCAGCTGGTCTTTGGTGAACGGCACGACATAGCCGCCCTTGTTCTCGTCATAGTCAAGGCTCGCCCACGGAATGGCGTGGTATTTCTCGCCGATGCCGAGAAATCCACCAAAACCGATCACGGCAAACATGATTCCGTTCGACAGTTTGTCGAGCATGACGTCCTCGATGTCGCCGATATGAGTGCCTTCCGTATTGTAGACCGATGTGCCGATAACCCGCGAAGCGGCGATGGCTTCGGTGTGTCCCGTCTGGGTCGTCATGGTGTGCTCCTCGTCGTCGTTGACATTAGATTTTGACAATGAGGGCCGCGGGCTAAGGTTCCAGGCGGGTTCGAAATTCTTCAAAGTTTCCTGGCGGCGCTGCTGTGGCGCAACTGCTGGTTCAACCCACGCTTTTGGCAACGCGATCGAACGCCATCAGCCGTTCAAGCAATGCGGGAAGATCCTTTAGCGGCACCATGTTGGGACCGTCGGAAGGCGCGTTGTCGGGGTCCTGGTGCGTCTCGATGAAGACGCCGGCGACGCCAACCGCGACGGCCGCGCGCGCCAGCGTCTCGACAAAGCGCCGGTCGCCTCCAGACGAACCGCCCTGCCCACCCGGCTGCTGCACGGAATGGGTGGCATCGAAAATCACCGGCGCGCCGATCTCGGCCATGATCGGCAGCGCCCGCATGTCGGACACCAGGGTGTTGTAACCAAAGGATGCGCCGCGCTCGGTGACCAAGACATTGGCGTTGCCGGAGCCGATGATTTTGGCGACGACGTTCTTCATGTCCCACGGCGCGAGGAATTGCCCCTTCTTCACATTGACCACCTTGCCAGTTCTTGCCGCAGCAATCAGCAGATCGGTCTGGCGGCTGAGGAAGGCAGGAATCTGCAGGATATCGGCATGCGGAGCGACGATCGCGCATTGTTCCTCAGTGTGGACGTCGGTCAGGATCGGCAGGGCAAAATTCTTGCGCAAGTCGTCGAAGATCGGCATTGCCGCTTCAAGTCCCGCGCCGCGCGTGCCGCCAAGCGAGGTGCGATTGGCCTTGTCGTAGCTGGTCTTGTAGACGAGCCCGATGCCGAGCCTGTCGGTCATTTCCTTTAGCGCACCGGCCATGTCGAAAGCGTGCTGCCGCGATTCCAGCTGGCATGGACCGGCGATCAGCGATAGGGGCGCGCTGTTGCCGAAAATGACTTTGCCGACCGCAACGGAAGAGTTCGGCATCAGTGGATTGAGCTTGTTCATGCGATCTCCCGGAAAATGAAGGCTGCGCCCTGCCCTGGCGCCGGCGGCACGATGGTATCACCGCCGCGCATGTGGTGTTCGACAGAATTGGCTGCAAGCAGCTTGGCGACGGCATCGCCGTGCCTAATCGAAAAGACGATCCCAGCAAAGCGGAGTTCAGATGGTGCGCCGGCAGGAATGCCGAAGCGTGCCGAATAGGCTGCAGGATCCAGAACGGTCACGACGGCATTCGGCAGCTCATAGACAGTGCCGCCGCCCTGCGCCTCCATTCCGGCTGCGATCGAAATCAAACGGCCTTGTTCGAAAGGTTCGCCAGTGACCGCCACGACTTCGACAATGCCGGTTGCGCCATTAGCGTGGGCCTGCAACGCAGTGCGGTCAACGTTCGGCGCATTGATCCGCTCGCAGGCGAAGAGAAAAGCGTCCGCTGTCTTGCCTGTAGCCGCGAAGGCCAGTTTGAACGATGCGGTATCGCTCTTTCCCGCCGCATCGGTGAAGGCGCGCGAAAAGCTTAGCGCGTCTCCCGCCGACAGACCGGCTTCCATGTAGCGCGCGTGGTCCGCGGCGGCGCTTTCGGTGCCCAGCGCCACGGCAGAAAATCCTTCATCGCCGTTTTCTTCGCGATACGTGCGATCACGCACGACAAAGACATTGCGGTTCGCGATCGCCGTTGCCACGGCCTGCCGGTCAGCGACCGCGAGCGGCTCGAGATAGGTGCCGTCGGTGAGAAAGACACAGCAGTTTTGCGTTCCGAAAGGGTGGATACCTGTCGGCGCAACGGTAAAGCCGAGCAGGGTCAAGCGCGCCCGCGCAACATCGAGGCTTGCTGTCGGCAGCACCAGGTGATCGAGCGGATGAGGCCTTGCGGGGGTGTTTTCGGTCATGTCCCGCGCGATGTGCCTCATTCCTGAAAATGGTTCAAGGGCTTAGCCGGTGCCTCAGCGGCGATCGCAGGCCTCGGCCGCGAGGAGCCGACTTGCCGCCCGCAAAAATCATCCTAGCTCATTGCCATGGGAAGAGACCTTTTCATCGCCCTAGCCGTTATTGCGATAGCAGTTATCGCCGTGCTGATCTGGAACGCGCCAAAGCGGCCGGGCGTCGATCCGACCGAAACCTCCGCGGCTCAGACGGAGTGAAGCGGGCTACGGCGCGGAGCCCCTCCGCGACGTCAAATCTGCCTTGGGAGGCGGTCAACTTGCAACGATGTCGGCCGAATAGCGTAATTCGCGCAGAGGTTTGACCCGGCTGGTCGTCTCTGCATAGAGCGGATGCGCCTTGTAGGCGGCGAGCGCCGCTTCGTCCTCGAACTCGGCGTAGACGACCACATCGATCTCATCCGAGAGCGGGTCGACCTTGGTGTTGAGCGTTACCTCGAAATGACGCGAATGAGGTATCTTGCCAAGCGCCAGGAGGCCCGTGCGCACTGCCTCGACATCCGCTTTATGCCGTGCGCTGAAGAAAACGATATGCCGGATCAACCCAGCCTCCTCGACCGTTGGACCGGCGTTCTTTTGTGTCAGCGGCAGCGTGCCGTCAATCGGCAGGTTTGTCGCGTCTGCGAACCATAGCTGCGAAGAGAAACTACACCATGCTGGTTACATAGTGCACGATGCGGGTCACCTCCCTGACCGTCCTGTCGAGGTAGCGGCCTTGGTTGTAAATGCCGTCCCAGATCAGGAAAAAGGTGACGGTCGTGATGACGATGACATAACGCATGACTAAAACTAGCGCATATGGACGGTTGCAACCATAGCGATTCCAACGCTGCTGGGGACCCTCCCCGAATTTTAATGGCCTTTGTGGTCTGTCTGCTGCGATGCTTGCTGGCCAGAATGGCGCCACCGCCACAGGGCGCCTTGGAAAGATAACCCCGCTCGGCTTCGACGACCGCTTCCCGCCTCGATCGACCGACTGCCACACCATTATTCCGGCGGGATTTCGACGGACGCGCTGGATCTGGTCATGCCGCCGTCAAGCGGCGTTTCGCACCACCTGCTTGAAGAGGCCCCCTGTCTCAAACGGATTGGCCGTATCGGGGCAGTATCTTAACGCTGAGACAGTTTCGAGCCGACGTTCAAATCCTCGCCTCAAAGAGTGATGCGGTATTTTGCAAAGCCCGCTTCGCCCTCGCCCGCCGGCTCGATCTTCAGCGACTTCACTTGCGCAATAAACTCCTTCGCCTTGGCGCCGGTCTCGAATACGACGCTGGTTCCCGGCAGTGGCGCAAACGACCAGTTGGCGTCCGCCGACGGGTTGATGGTGCCTTTGCTGACGATATAGCGCACGATCACATCGCGGTTGGTGTCGGGCGCTTCGTAGATGATCTTCGAGGCATTGATCTCCGGGAAATTGCCCCCGCCGCCGGCTCGGTAGTTGTTGGTGGCGACGACGAATTTCCGCTTGGGGTCAATCGGTTTGCCGTCGAACATCAAGTCAATGATGCGGGTCGAGCCAGCATTCACCAGCCCGCCCTTCGAATCATATTTCGGTGGCTGCGACAGATCGATCTTGTATGTGACGCCGTCGATCACGTCGAAATTATAGGATGGGAAGTCAGTGTTGATGAGCGCCTGGTCGGCTTTGCCCGGTTCGATCCGGTTGAAGATGCCGGCCGACATTTCCAGCCATTCCTTCACCTCTGCCCCGGTGATTTCAACGGCGCGCACCGTGTTTGGATAGAGGTAGAGATCGGCGACGTTCTTGATGGCGATATCGCCCACCGCCACGTCGGTGTAATAGTCGGCGCCGTTGCGCCCGCCGGCCTTGAACGGTGCCGCCGCCGACAACAGCGGCATATCCTTCCACTCTGTGTTCTTCAGGATGTCCTTCAAATACCAGGTCTGCGCCTGGCTGACGATCTGCACCGATGGATCATCGGCGACCAGCGCAAAATAGGAATAGAGCGGCGCCGAGGTTTTGCCGACCGGCCGGCGCACATAGGCAAGCGTCGCCTCGTGGTCCTGTTTGAGCGCGTCGATGATGCGCTGGTCGTCCGCGACGGTCGGCTTGTTCGTTTTGTCGACCCGCTCAAAGATCGGCCTGGCCTCAGAGGTCGCCGAGACGATTTTCCACGTCGATCCGTCGCGCTCCAGCAACAGATCGATCAGCCCCATGTGCGAGCCCCAGAAGCCGGCCATGACGGCGGGCTTGCCTTGCAACGTGCCTTTCGCCGTATCGACGGCTTCCAGCGACTGAAAGTCCTTCTTGCCGGGGAAGACCAGATGCTGGTGACCGGTGAACACCGCATCGATACCTTCGACACCGGCAACGAAGAAGGAGGCGTTCTCCATCATGTCACTTTGCTTCACGTCGATGCCGGAATGGGAGAGCGCAATGACGATGTCGGCGCCTTCTTCCTTCATTTGCGGCACCCACGCCTTGGCCGCCTCGACGATGTCGCGTGTTTTGACGCTGCCCTCGAGATTTTTCAGGTCCCAGACCATGATCTGCGGCGGCACGAAGCCGATGATGCCGATCCTGATCGGTTGCTCGGCGCCCGACCCGTCTTTGATCTTCCTGTCGAGGATGACGTAAGGCTTGAGATAAAGCCTGTCGTCGCGCGGGTTCGCGGCGAGCTCCGTGCCGCGGATCAAATTCGCGCAGACAAACGGGAAGTTGGCACCGGCCAGCACCTTGTCCATGAACGACAGGCCGTAGTTGAACTCGTGGTTGCCGAGGGTCGAGCATTCGTAGCCGAGCAGGTTCATGCCCTTCATGACCGGATGCAGATCGCCATCCTTCATCCCCCTCTCGTAGGCGATGTAGTCGCCCATCGGGTTGCCTTGCAGAAGGTCGCCATTATCGATCAGCATCGCGTTGGTTGCTTCCTTGCGCACGGCTTCAATCAACGATGCCGTTCGCGACAGCCCCATCGTGTCGTTAGCTTTGTCGGCGTAGTAGTCGTAAGGCAGCACATTCACGTGGATGTCGGTCGTCTCCATAATCCTCAGATGCGCCTGATTGGCTTGAGCCCGGGCGGAGAACGGGTGCAGCATGATCAGCGCTCCGCTGGCGGCGACGCCGGCGAGGAAATCGCGGCGTGAGACGAGGTGGCGCAATTGGGACATTCGTTTTCTCTTTCTTCCACGACGTGACAAGTCCTGCCCGAAGCAAAGCTTCGCGCCGAAATCCAGTCGAGTCCAGAAGCCGATTCCATCAAGAGGAGGTGACGCGCCGATAAATGTCCGGCAGCGAACAATCAGCCCTTGTCGTCGTCGCCCTGCGTGATCAGCCGCGCGCTGCGCTGACCGGTGAAGTAGATCCATAGCCAACTCAGGGAAACCGCAAGCCGGTTACGAAAGCCGATCAGGAAGTAGATATGCGCCAAGCCCCATAGCCACCAGGCAAGCCGGCCGGTAAGCTTGATCCAGCCGAAATCGATGGCCGCGGCGCGCTTGCCGATCGTCGCCAGGTCGCCGTCATGCCTGTAGCTGAAAGGACGCGGTGTCGTGTCACCGGTAAGCCTTGCCTTGATCGTCGCGGCGACATGCCGTCCCTGCTGCTTGGCGACGGGCGCGACGCCCGGCACCAGCCGGCCATCCGGCCGCAGGACGTGCGCTGCGTCACCGATGACGAAAATCTCCGGGTTTCCCGGCACACTCAAGTCGGGCTCGACAAGCACCCTGCCCGCGCGGTCCGCTGCCGCGCCGAGCCATTCGGCGGCCGGCGAAGCGGCGACGCCCGCCGCCCACAGGATTGTCCTGGCCGGCAAATGTGTGTCGCCGAAGACGACACCCTCGGCATCGCAGCGCGTAACCGCCCGGCCGAGTTCGACGGTCACGCCGAGCCGTTCGAGCGCCTTCGTTGCATAATCGGAGAGTTCGGGAGCGAAATTGGTGAGGATGCGGTCACCGGCCTCAATCAGCACCACACGCGTCTGCCGCGTGTCGATGTTGCGGAACTCGCCGCGCAGCGTGTCGTGCGCCAGCTCGGCAATGGTGCCGGCCAGTTCCACGCCGGTCGGCCCGCCGCCGACGATCGCCAGGGTCAGCAATGCCTGGCGCTGGGCGGGATCGGTTTCCCGCTCGGCCTGCTCGAAAGCCAAAAGAATACGCCGTCGAATGGTGGTGGCGTCCTCCAGCGTCTTCAGGCCAGGGGCGAACGGTTCCCATTCGTCATGGCCGAAATAGGCGTGCCGCGCGCCGGTGGCCAGCACCAGCGTGTCGTAAGCGACCGTGCCGCCGTCCTGCAGCAGCACGCGCTTGCCGGTGCGGTCGATGCCGGTAACGGTGGCGAGCAGCGTCGTCACGTCCTTGCGCCTGCGCAGAAGATGGCGGATCGGCCAGGCGACTTCGGAGGTGGCCAGCGCCGTCGTCGCCACCTGGTAGAGCAGCGGCTGAAAAAGGTGATGATTGCGCCTGTCGATCATCGTGATGCGCACCGGCGAGCCGGCTAGTGCGCGGGTGAACTCGAGGCCGCCGAAACCGGCACCTACGACGACGACGTGATGGTTGGCTGTGTTCATCTCGCTCATCCCTCTCGCCAAGGCTGATGTAAGTATCGTTGTGCAGTGCAGCAATGCCTGCGCTGCAACTACCTGGGAGTCGTCGCTTGATGTCGTGAATACGCATGCTGCGGACTCGTTCCCGGATATAGCCTGCGTCCAGGATACTACTTGGTTGGAACTGTATATTGCAGGTGAAGCATGGCTAGCGATGAAGACGAAGGCTCAGCGCAGTACGCCTCGCCGCCTTGTTTTATGCACGAGCTCGATCCGGAGTTCCAAGCGCCGCTATCCGACTGGACCGACGTAAGGCGCTGGCGCAAGGCCGAGCGCGAGCGGTTGATCGCATCCCGCCTTGCCGTTTCAGCCGACACGCGCGCAGCTATGTCGCAGCGTATTGCCGAAGGGCTCGACGCGGTGATCGGCGACATCGCCGGCCGTTTGGTCAGCCTCTACTGGCCGTTTCGCGGCGAGCCGGACCTGCGCCCTTGGATGGAAACCGTTAACGCGCGAGGCGGGCGCACGGCGTTGCCCGTCGTCGTCGAGAAAGACCGGCCGCTTGTCTTTCGCGCCTATGCCCACGGAGACCGGCTGGAGAAGGGCGTCTGGAATATCCCGATACCGGCTGACGGTGATCCGGTGTTGCCCGACGTCGTCATTTCGCCGATCGTCGGCATCGATCCCGGGCAGTTCCGCTTGGGTTATGGCGGCGGCTTCTTCGATCGCACGCTTGCCGCGATGCCGTTCAAGCCGCTGGTCATCGGCGTCGGCTACGAGTTGCAGCGCATCACCACCATCTACCCGCAGCCGCACGATATTCCGATGGACCGTGTGGTGACTGAGGCATCCAAGGCCTAGGCGAGTTCGGGGCCTAGGCGAGTTCAGGCTTCATTCCCACGGCTGTGCGATCGACGATTTCGCGCAAGGCAAAGGACGAATTGATCTTCGTCACATGCGGCATTGCCGACAGCCACTCCTTGTGGATACGTTCGTAGTCGACGAGATCCTTTGCCGCTATGCGCAGGATGTAGTCATATTCGCCCGACATCAAATGGCAGGACAAGACGTTCGGGCAGCGCTTTATCGCTGCCTCGAAATCCGACAACGTCTTCTCGAATTGCCCGGACAGCGATATATGCACGATCGCCGTCATCTGGTGCCCAAGTGCAGCGTTGGACAGCCGGGCGTGATAGCCGCGGATGGTTCCGGATTTCTCCAGATTGTCCAGCCGCCGCGAGCAGGCCGACTGGGACAGGCCGACCTTCTCGGCGAGCGCTGCGTTGGGTATCCGCCCATCCTTCTGCAACGTCTCGAGAATGGCGATATCAATCCTGTCGAGCGGCATTTTTGCGGGTTCCTGCGACAATTCTAATGTTTCGCGCAACGATTATCGAACAGTGGCTTCTCAGGCAAGCGCATTCGCAAACACTTACCGAACGATTCGTGGTTCACTATCTCTAGACAGGGAACGAGCCCCAAAGGGCCGGATCAGGAGAAGAACGATGCGCATCGGCTGCCCCCGGGAAATCAAGAATCACGAATATCGCGTCGGCCTGACGCCGGGTTCGGTCCGCGAATATGTCGCGCATGGCCATGAAGTGTTGATCGAGACCGGCGCCGGCGCCGGCCTCGGCGCCGCCGCCAACGCGGATCGGGGCGCCGGCGGCCCCCGCGCCCCCCCCGCCCCGGCCGGGTTTGGGATGGCCGCGCGGCTCGGGGTGGGGGGGGGGGCGCCGCCCC
>NZ_JAMYRK010000016.1:0-111500 GCF_040321335.1 Mesorhizobium sp. M0437 | reverse complement strand
AGCCATCGCCCAGAACCTCAGGAAATTGGCCAAGATTTGCACCCTCGGAACAAACGTCCGAGCCACTTAAGGCGAGGAGGTCGCGTCGACCTTAATCAAGACGCTTCGGTGCGAGTGGATCCACGGCTTCATCGCCGACTTCTTCAACACTATCGGTCGTTTCCCGCCGTTCCCAGCGGATACCAAAGCGTCAGATACCCACTAAAACGCACTGACATAGAGGCCGCCGTCGACCGGTATGTTCTGACCGGTCAGGTAACCGGCATGGACCGAGCAGAGGAAGGCGCAGATCTGGCCGAATTCCTCCGGTGTACCGAGCCGTTTGGCCGGAACGTTGGCTGCTGCTTGCGCTTTGCGCGCGGCGGCCGCTGCCGGATCTTCGGGCGTGCCGGCCTCCTTCGGATCACGCAGCCGGTCGGTGTCGAGCTTGCCTGGCAGCATGTTGTTGATCGTCACGTTGCGGTCGGCCACCGTGCGCGCGACGCCGGCGAGGAACGAGGTGAGGCCGGCGCGGGCGCCGGACGACAGGTCGAGGCCGGGGATAGGCACATAGACCGACAGCGAGGTGATGTTGACGATGCGGCCGAAGCCGCGCGCCGCCATGCCGTCGATCACGGCCTGAACCAGCTCGACAGGGGTCACCATGTTGTGGGTGACGCCCTCGAGGATCTTTTCGCGGTCGAGCGCGCGGAAATCGCGAAACGGCGGACCGCCATTGTTGTTGACGAGGATGTCGGGATCGGGGCAGGCGGCAAGCAGCGCCTTCTGGACATCGGGCTTGGATACGTCGCCGACGATTTCGGTCACCTTGACGCCGAATTTCTCGCGCAGTTCAGCGGCGGTTTTGGCCAGCACGTCGGCGTTGCGGCCATTGATCACCAGATCGCAACCTGCCTCTGCCAGTGCCATGGCGCAGCCGCGTCCCAAGCCTTTGCTCGAAGCGCAGACGATGGCCTTCTTGCCGCGAATGCCGAGATCCATGGTGATTTTCTCCTCTGATTGCCGCGGCAACCTATCCGGATGGCTGGACCAATCGCAACCGTCATACGGTTGTTGCATGAATCGGGGCATAGGCTCAGGCGAAAGCAACGGTGACAAATGATGTCCGGCGCAGAGCCTCGCACTTTCCGCAGCATGTTCATCTCCGACGTCCATCTCGGATCGAAGGCGGCGAAGGCCGAATTCCTGATCGATTTCCTGCGCCATCACGATGCCGATATCATCTATCTCGTCGGCGACATCGTCGACGGCTGGCGCCTGAGACGAAGCTGGCATTGGCCGCAAAGCCATAACGACGTGATCCAGAAATTGCTGCGCAAGGCGCGCAAGGGCGCCAGCATCACCTACATCGCCGGCAACCATGACGAGTTCGCGCGACAGTTCCAGGGCGTTCATTTCGGCGGCATTGTCGTCGCCGACCGCGCCATCCACGAGACCGCCGACGGCAAACGCCTTCTTGTCATCCATGGCGACCAGTTCGACACCGTCGTCCATAATGCGCGCTGGCTGGCCTATCTCGGCGACTATGCCTACGACGCGGCGATGCTGCTCAACCGCATCATCACACGTCTGCGCCAGGTGCTCGGCCTGCCTTACTGGTCGTTCTCGTCCTGGGCCAAGGTCAAGGTCAAGAAGGCGGTGAATTTCATCGGCTCGTTCCAGACCGTGCTGACCGAGGAGGCGCGCCGCTCGCATGTCGACGGCGTGATCTGCGGGCACATCCACCATGCCGCGATCGAAAGCTATGAGGACGTGCAATACATCAACACGGGCGACTGGGTGGAGAGCTGCACGGCGGTGGTCGAGCATTTTGACGGCAGGATGGAGATCCTGCACTGGGCGCATGTCCTGCCGGAGACTCCGGTCGGCAGCGAGGTGCTCGTGCCGATCGACATCAAGGGCAGGGCAGTCCAGGCGGCTTGACCAAATCCGGCCGCATCTCGCTTCAATCGGTTAGTCCAGCGGTTTCATCGACTTTTTCGCCGTGTTAAGCAGCGGCAGGTGTGGCGGGCCGACCCGGCTGAATGCCGTGCCGACGGATCGCCTGTCAATGTCCTCGCTGCCGCCGCTTTCGCCCGAACAGCTCGTCAAGCCACGCCATTTCGAACTGCGCATGAGCTTGATCTTCTTTACGCTCTTCGTTCCGCTCGGGACGCATGTGCCGTATTTCCCGCTGTGGCTGCAGGCGAAGGGGTTCCATGCCGAACAGATAGCCGTGATCCTCGCCGCGCCGATGTTCCTGCGCGTGGCGACGACGCCTTTTCTTACTGCGCTGGCCGACAAAGCGAGCGACCGCGCCAATGTCTATGTTGCGCTGGTCGCCGCATCGCTGATCCTGTCCGCCGGCTACCTCCTGCCGCCGACCTACGCAACGGTACTTGCCGTGTCGCTGGCCCTGACGGTCGTCTGGACGCCGCATTCGCCGATTGCCGATTCGCTCGCCCTTTCAGGTGTTCGCCGCTTCGGCTCGAATTACGCAAGCATGCGCAAATGGGGCTCGATCTCCTATCTCTGTGCCAATCTCGCCGGCGGTTTCATCCTGTCGGCGAGCGGTGCCCAGGCTGTCCCGGTGATCATCTTCGCGGCGCTGTGTGCCGCGCTAGCCGCCGGACTGATTGCGCCGCGCCTTGGTCGTCCACGCCGCGCCTCGCCGCTTTCGGCCGCCGATATCCAGCAATCGGCACCGAAACTCCTCAACCGGTACTTCCTCTATTTTTCGACAGGCGTCGGCGTCATCACCGCCAGCCACGCATTTCTCTACGGTTTCGTGTCGATCTACTGGAAGTCGATCGGCATCAGCGATTCGGTTGTCGGGCTTCTGTGGGGGTGGGGCGTCGTCGCCGAGATATGCATGTTCGTCGTTTTCACCCGCGCTTTCGCCTCCTTCTCGGTCGTCTCGATCATGCTGATTGCCGGGATCGGCGCGATCGTGCGCTGGTTCGCCTTTCCGCTGATCTGGCCGCTTGGGCTTGGCGTTGGCGGGTTTTTCGCGATCCAGACGCTGCACGCGGTTTCGGTGGCGCTGGTGCTGATCGGCCTGCAAAAGATGATCGGTGAGACGGTCGCGGAAGAACGCACCGGGGCGGCGCAAGGCATCGCCTACTTCTCCAATGGCTTCTTCATGGCGGCGGCGACGCTGATTTCCGGTCCTCTTTACGACCGCTTCGGCGCGAATGGCTTCTTTGCGATGATCCCGATCGCCCTGACGGGCCTGGCTCTGATCGGGCTTGCCGCGCGTTCAGCCCCACAGCGCCCGCTCGGGCGGTGACACCAGCGAACCTTGGTAGACGAGACCGGGAACGCGGTCGCGGGCCAGCAGCAGCGGACCGTCGAGATCGACGAAATCGGCATCCTGCGCCAACAGCACGGCCGGCGCCATCGCAAGCGATGTGCCGACCATACAGCCGACCATGACACCAAGAGCCAGTTCGCGGGCGCGGTCGCGAAGCACGAGTGCAGCGGTCAGGCCACCCGATTTGTCGAGCTTGATGTTGACGGCGTCGTAAAGGCCGACAAGTGCTTCAAGGTCCTTCGCCTCGTGCACGCTTTCGTCGGCACAGATCGGTACCGGATGCGCGATGTGGCGAAGAATACTGTCATGTCCCGCCGGCAGCGGCTGTTCGATCAAGGCGATACCGTGCTCGGCGGCAAAGGCGAGGTTTGCGACGATGTTGTCGTTATTCCAGCCCTCGTTGGCGTCGAGAATGATTCGGCTGTCGGGTGCTGCCGCCGTCACTGCACGGATGCGCGCGATGTCGTTGTCGCCGCCGATCTTGACCTTGAGTAGCGGGCGCTGGGCGTTGGCGCGGGCCTGCGCCGCCATCGCCTCCGGCTCGGCGAGCGACAATGTATACGCAGTCTCGAGCGGTCGTAACGGAACGGTTCGTATCGTATGCGCCACCGGTGTTCCGCTGATCTTCGCTTCCAGGTCCCAGAGCGCGCAATCGATGGCGTTGCGTGCCGCGCCGGCAGGCATGGCATCGAGCAGGGCGATGCGGCTGATGCCGCGCGCGATCTCGCTGCGCATCGCCTCGATCGCGTCGCGCACACCCTCCATGGTTTCGCCATAGCGCTTGTAAGGGACGCATTCGCCGCGTCCTGTACGGCCGTTTTCGGTGATGGCGCAGGAAATCACCTCCGCTTCGGTCTTCGAGCCGCGCGAAATGGTAAAGGTCCCGGCTATCGGAAAGCGCTCGGCCTCGACCGAAATGACACGCGCCATATTTTTCTGCTCCGGCTGTGCAACAAGGAGGATGTCGGCAAATCGACAGGTCGGCCCCGTCAGGCTAAACAGGACGCCATGTTGACCATCCGCAAACGCGACGCAAGCGGCCCTGCCAAGGAGCCCGACCACCAGCCGCGCATCGCGATCGGCGAGGAGGGCGACGTTCTCGGCTGCGCTTTCTCGGGAACCTGGACGACACGTACCGTGGCGCTGGTCGATGCCGAGATGCGCAAGATCGAGAAGCGCGGCGGCTTCAAGACGCTGGCGCTCGACCTTTCACAAATCGAGAAGATGGACACTGCCGGGGCGTGGCTGATCGACCGCCTGGTCAGCAGCTTCGAAAAAAAGGGCGTCGAGATCACGATGCAGGGGCAGAGCGAGATCGCCTCGATCCTGCTTGGCGCCGTCGGGGACGCCGTTCGTCGCGAGCCCGAATCAGGTCCGGCAAAGCCGCCCAACTTCATCATTCGCGGGCTCGAGGCGGTAGGTCGGCGCGTTTATGAGATGCGCGACGATTTCCTGGCCGCAATGAATATCCTCGGCGCCACGATACGCGGCTCGCAGATGAAGCTTGGCCGTGGCCATGCCGTCAACATGGCGGCGATCTTCAACCAGATCGATCGCATGGGTGTCGGCGCCATACCGGTAGTCGTGCTGATGTCGGCCATCGTCGGTGCGATCGTCGCCCAGCAAGGCGCTTATCAGCTCAGCTATTTCGGCGCCGACATCTTCGTCGTCGACCTGGTCGGGGTGCTGATCCTGCGCGAGCTCGGCGTGCTGATGACGGCGATCATGATCGCCGGCCGCTCCGGCAGTGCGATCACCGCCGAGATCGGCTCGATGAAGATGCGCGAGGAGGTCGATGCGCTGAAGGTGATCGGTCTTAACCCAATCGGCGTGCTGGTGTTTCCGCGGCTGGTCGCGCTGGTCATCGCGCTGCCTTGCCTGACGATCGTCGCCAACTTTGCCGCGTTGGGCGGCGGCATTTTGGCTGCATGGCTCTACTCCGATATTGCACCGGCAGCGTTCATCGACCGGCTGCGTGTCGCAATCGACCTCAGCACCATCTTTGCCGGCCTGATCAAGGCGCCGTTCATGGCCATGATCATCGGTATAATTGCCTCGGTCGAGGGCATGAAGGTTGGCGGCAGCGCCGAATCGCTTGGCCAGCATGTGACCGCCTCAGTGGTGAAGTCGATCTTCGTGGTCATTATCCTCGACGGGCTTTTCGCCATGTTCTATGCAGCGATCGAGTTCTGAGATGGCGCTGCCGGGCACAAACACGACCAAGGTGGCGGCGAAAGCCAAAGAAGACGAGATCGTGCTGTCGGCGCACGACGTCACGGTGTCGTTCGCCGATCAGGTCGTTCTCGACAAATTATCGCTCGATATCTGGCGCGGGGAGATTCTCGGCTTCGTCGGTGCCTCCGGTGCCGGCAAATCTGTTCTCTTGCGCACCATCCTTGGCTTGACGCGTAAGCAATCGGGAACAATCAAACTGTTCGGGGTCGACGTCGAGAGGGCAACCGAAAGGGAGCGCCTTCGCATCGACATGCGGCTTGGCGTGCTGTTCCAGCATGGTGCGCTGTTTTCGGCGCTGACCGTCCTCGAAAACGTCCAGGTGCCGATGCGCGAATATCTCGATTTGCCGAAGAAGCTGATGGACGAACTTGCCATGCTCAAGGTCGAGTTGGTGGGATTGCCGCCGGATGCGGCGCAGAAATTCCCCTCCGAGCTCTCCGGCGGCATGATTAAGCGTGCTGCGCTGGCGCGCGCTCTGGCGCTCGATCCGGATATCGTCTTCCTCGACGAACCGACTTCCGGGCTCGATCCGATCAGCGCGGCTGAGTTCGACGAATTGGTCGTCAAACTGCGCGATACGATGGATTTGACCGTGTATATGGTCACGCACGATCTCGACACGCTGTTTACCGCGTGCGACCGCGTGGCGGTGCTCGGCAACAAGAAAGTGCTGGTCGAGGGCACGATCGACGACATGCTCAGGAGCGAGGAACCCTGGGTAAAATCCTATTTCCGCGGAAAACGCGCCCGGCAACTTGATCTTGCGGCGCGCGCATAGCCATAAGTGAGCAATGGAAACCAGGGCCAACTACGTCATTGTCGGCATTTTCACGCTGGCCGCGATCCTCGCGGCTTTCGCTTTCGTCTATTGGACGGCGGCAATCGGCGAAAAGGGTGAGACGACGGTGCTGCGCGTGCGCATTCCAGGCTCCGCTTCGGGGCTCGGCCGTGGCAGTTTCGTGCTGTTCAATGGCGTCAAAGTCGGCGACGTGCGCCGTGTCTATATCGACGTCGACAATCCGACCGCTGCTATCGCCGACACCGAAATAGACCGGAATACGCCTATCACCAAGTCGACACAGGCCGATATCGGGCTTGCCGGCCTCACCGGCCAGGCCAACATCGAGCTCAAGGGCGCCGACCCCAAAGAGCCAAAACTTCTCGACGAGGCGGAAAAGGAAGGCCGTGTCGCCGAGATCGTTGCCAACCCGTCGGCGGTCACCAATCTGCTACAGACAGCGCAGAACATCTTCACCCGCGCCGACAAGGTCCTTTCGGAGCTCGAAGGCTTCACCAAGGATGTTCGCGGGCCGCTGACGCAGACCGTCAACAATGTCCAGACCTTCTCCGATGCACTGGCCAGGAATGCGGACGGCGTCGACAAGTTCCTGGCCAGCGTCAGCTCGCTGGCGGACGAACTGAAGGGTGTTTCGGGCAAACTCGACGGCACCCTGAAGGCGGCGGAAGGGCTACTCAACGCCGTCGACAAGGACCAGATCAAGAGCATCGTCGCCAATGTCGACACGGTCACTTCCAACCTCAAGGAAACCAGCAAGCAGTTCGACACGGTCATCAAGAACGTGGACACCGCGGTCGGCTCGATCAACGACTTCGCCCAGAAGACGCAAGGCACACTGGCCAAGGTCGACGGCGTTCTCGACGGCATCGATCCGGCTGAGGTTCGCACCGCGCTGGCCAATATCCAGAAGGCCAGCGAAAACGCCAACGAGGCTGCCGCCGACATCGCCAAGGTGACCAACAAGTTCGCCAACCGGGCCGACGACATCGACGAAACCATCAAAGACGCGCACCAACTCGCAGGACGCCTCAACGATGCCTCGGTGCGAGTCGACGGTATCCTTGCCAAGGTCGACAAACTGCTCGGCTCCGGTCAGGCCGACGGCGTCATGGCCGATGCCAGGGCGACGCTCAAATCGTTCAAGCAGGTCGCCGACACGCTGAACGCCCGCCTCGGCACCATCACCGACAATCTGGCGCGGTTCTCGGGACAGGGGCTGCAAAACGTCGAATCGCTGGTCCAGGACAGCCGTCGTTCGATCAACCGCATCGAAGAGGCGGTGACCGACCTCAGCCGCAATCCACAGCGGATCCTGTCCGGCGGCGAGGGTGAGGTCCGGCAGTTCGACGGCAGGGTGCGCCGTTGACTTCGGCCTGCGCCCACCGCAAGAACATAGCTTGCGGATGCGCATTGTTTCCACGATCCGGGGGGGATCGCGTTTGAAGTCGATCAGTTCAGGCAGCGTCAGATCGAGTGGGTTCAAGGCCGGAGTGGCACTGCTGGCGCTTTCGCTCGCCGGCTGCGCGGCGCTGGGCGGCAAGCCGGCGCCGCTGGATACATTCGAGCTTTCGGCGCCGTCGCTGGAAGCGCGTGCCCACAGCCGTCGCCAGATCCTCATCGCCCAGCCATCGGCGCTCAAGGCGCTGGACAGCCAGAACATCGTCATTAAGCCATCGCCGCGATCGATCCAGTATCTCAAGGGCGCGCAATGGGCCGACCGGCTGCCGATGATCGTACAGGCGCGGCTGGCAGAGACGTTCCAGCGCTCGGGCAGCTTCACCGGCGTTGGCAAGCCAGGCGAGGGGCTGGCGATCGACTATCAGGTGATCGTTGAGATCCGCTCGTTTGAGGTGCGTGTCGATGGCGGCGAACATGCCGAGGTCGAGCTGTTCGTGCGCCTATTGAATGACCGCAACGGTGAAGTGCGCGCTTCGAAGACGTTTAGCGCCATCGCGCCCGTTTCGGGCAACGGCAACCAGGCCTATGTCGGCGCGCTCGATGCCGCGTTCGGCGATGCGGCCGGGCAAATCGTCCGCTGGACGGACACCGTGATCTGAACCGGGCTAGCTGCTGTGAGGCGGCTGGAGACCGAAGCAGCTCACGGAGCGTATTCGACAAGCGTATGATCTTCGCCCGCGAGTTCATCGTTGATGATTGAGGCTATGGTTTCCCAATCACCTCCAGCCAGCCCTGCGCCAATTTTCGGGTAGCCGATTCTTTTGCCCGCGAATTTACCTTTGACGGCCTGCATGACTTTTCGAATTGCCTGGTAGTCGGCTTTCACGCCTTTGCCCTGCCAATGGAACTGAGTGTAGCCGTTGACAACATGGAAAATGCGGCTGCCTCGCTTGATTTCGGCAACGGATATGCTTCCCAGCTTGGCTGGGTCACCCTTCAATGTCGCGCAATCCGCAGCATATGCTTCGGGAAAACGCTGCTTTATGGAAAGAGCAATTCCTTTGCCCATCTGGCACTGGCAGTTGCATCCATGCACAATGACATCGAACGTTCCGTCGAGCGCAAGCTGAAGCAGATCACCGCGAATTGTCTGCATTGCCACGAGATACCGGCCTCTGCTCTGGGCGCAAACATCCGACCAAATCAGGAGATTTGCGGACTATCTTTTTCAGTATCGGGTCTAAGCAGAAAGGGCAGAGTGCACTTTCTGTTTTCCTGTCCCGCCGCTTAGTGCAGACGGCCGCTGGCATGGGCAAGCATGGTGTAGACCTTGCCGGTGTCCGACGTCAGGTAGGTCTGCGCCATGATGTTGTCGCGGTCGTTGCGCGACACGTCCTTGAGCAGCTTTTCGAAATCGTCGCAGTAACGATCGACAGCAGCGCGGAACTCCGCCTCTGACTGATATTTGCGGCGGATCTCGTCGAACGTCTGCTGGCCCTTCAGCGTGTAAAGTCGGCGCGTGAAGACGTCGCGCTCGCCGCGCCGGTAGCGGTTCCACAACTCGATCGAGGCGTCGTGATCGATGGCGCGTGCGATATCGACCGAGAGCGAGTTCAGCGATTCCACGACATGAAGCGGCGAACGCGCAGCGGGAGCCGGGCGCGGCGCTTCGGCAGGCGCTGCCGGCTTGGCGTCGTCTTCGCGCGATGCACCGGTCAGGAGGTCGCGCACCCAACCGCCCTGCGGCGTGCGGCCGTTGGGGTCGCGTTGGCGCGGCGCTTGGTCTGCGGGACGTTCGAGGTCGAGCGTGCCGCGCAGCGCCGTCTCGCCCGAAGGCGCCTGCGGTGCACGGCGCTGTTCGGGAGCCGGAGCCGGGCGACGTGGCGGTTCGGCGGGGCGTGCGGCAGGCGCTTGCGGCGCCGGACGCAGGTTGCGCTGTTCCGAACTGTCGGCGCTGCGGCCAGATTTCGCAACGATTTCAGAAAGTTCCTTCAGCGCGTTGATCTGCTCTGAAACGGCACGGCGGATAGCCGTGGTTGATTCCTTTGCCTCTTCCGGCATCTCGATGACGCCTTTCTTAAGCTCGGCCCGGGTGAGGTCGAGCTCGCTCTTGATCGAGCCGGCGGTACGCCGCATCTCCTCGGTCGCATCGGCAAAGCGCTTGGTTGCCGAATCGACCACTTCGGAAATCGCGGTACGGATCTTGTCGGCGGATTCCAGCGTCTTGCCCTCGGCGTTCTGCAGCGTCTGGCCGACCAAATTCTCGAACGAGCGCATGACCCTTTCGAGATCTTCCGACTTCTTGACAAGGCCGACGGCGAGGTCCTCCAGCGACGATTGCCTTTCGAGCGTGTGCTCAAGATTGCTCTGGGCCGAGCTCAACAGGTCCGAGGCACTGGAAAGCAACCGGCTGTGCTCGTCGAACTTGGTGGCGATTGAAGCAACCTCGCGTAAGGTCGACGACGACAGCTCGGTGAGCCGCGTCGTGTTCGAATCGACCAGACGCGCCGAACTGGCGAAGGTCTGCGCGGTCTTTTCCGTGGTCGCCGCGAAGCTTTGCGTGCTCCCGGTCAGGCGTTCGTCGACCTGGCCGAGATTGGTCGCCGCCTGCTCGATCAATTGACCGAGCTGCGAGCTGGAGGTGGTCATGCGGCCGATGAGGTCGGCAACGCTGTCGGCAAGCGTCGAGCGCGCGCCTTCGACGGCCGACAGGGTTTCGGCCGTGCGGCTGGCGATGGCGTCGACGAGGGCGGCGTTTTGATTGCGCAGCTTCTCGGTCGCACGTTCGGTGACCTCTTCCATGCTCTTTTGCAGCTCGGAGCCGCCCTGGGCGAAGCGCTCGACCAGAGGCCGCGCCGTCTCGTCCAGGATTTTCGATATTTCTGCCGAACGGGCCGCAAGCATCGTACTGAGCTCGCGAGTATTGGCACCGATGGTCTTTGCAGCGTCATTGGTGCTCTGACCGATATGCTGGCCGACCGCGGTGAAGGTTTCGGCGATGGTGTTGGCACGCGAGACCAGTTGCGCTTCGGCACCCGAGACTTGTTCGTTGAGCTTTTGGCCCATTGTCTCGGCGGAGTAAGCGAGGCGGTTCTCGACGCTGGCGACCTGCTCCTCGACGCGGGCCGCAGTGGCGGCAGCACTCGATGCCAGGCGTTCGTCGGCACCGGCAAGCAGTTGCTCGATTTCACGGGCATGGACTGCGAGTTCCTGGCCAGTCTGCCTGGCGCGTTCGGCAACCCGCTGCTCGGTGCTGGTGAAGGCACCGACAATGGTGTCGGCATGTTCGCCGATTGCGGTGCTGCTGTCAGCGATACGGGACACCAGGCGATGATCGGCCTCCTCGAAGATGCGGCCGATCTCGGACGCACGGGCCGAAAGTGCTTCGGAGCCCTCGGCAATGCGCGAAATAAGTTGCTGGTCGGCGGCATCGAAAATGCGGCCGAGATCCGACGCACGTGCCGCGAGCGCTTCGGCGGATTCGCCGATGCGCACGCCCAGCCGCTCGTCGGCTGTTTCGAAATTGCGCAGGATGTCGCCGGCACGTGCCGCCAGCGACTGGGCCGTTTCGATGGCGCGAGAGACCAGCCTGTGGTCCGCCGCGTCGAAGGTGCCGGCAATCTCACTTGCTCTGGCTGCCAGCTGATCGGCCGTTTCCTGGGCACGCGCGAGCAAGCTGTTCGACGTGTCGTCGACGCGGGCAATCAGTGCGCTCGACGTATCCTCGGCGCGGGCGGCGAGGCGACGATCCGCCTCTTCAAAGGTGCGGGCGATGTCCTCCGCCCTGGCGAGCAGGGCGGCCGAGGTCTGCTCGGCGCGCTCGGCGATCTTGCGGTCGGCATCGCTGAATGCCGCGCCCGCCTGCTCATGCAGCGCGCTGGTAACTTCCATGACCTTCTCGCGCAGCGCGCCGGCGACGAAGACCGCGCTTCTTTCGAGCACACTGCGCACATTGTCGACACCCGTCGACAGCGCCCGCTCCATTGTGCTGGCGCGCTCTTCAATGATGCCTGTCTGCCGGCTGAACGCCTGCTCGATCTTTTCTACGTCCGCAGCGATCGCATCAGAGATGTCGGTGCTCCTGGCGGCGATCTGATCGATATGGCCGGACAGCGAACGGTCGACATCCTTGCGCGTCTCGGCGAGCCTGGAGAGATCGTCCTGCAATGCGCGGGTCAGCATGTCGCGGCCCTCGCTCAGCTTGCCGACATGACCGGCGACAATCTCGTCGACCTCGCTGCGGCTCATTGCAAGCCTCTCCAGGTCGGCTTCCAACGCGCGCCTGAGGATGTCGCGGCCTTCCGCCAGTTTCTCGACCTGGCCGGCGACCAGCCCATCGATGCTCGAGCGGCTTTCGGCCAGCTTGGCGAGATCGTCCTCGAGCGCCTTCGACAGGGTCGAGCGGTCCTGGACGAGCTTCTCTGCGTGGGTTGCGACAAGGCTGTTGACGTTGCCGAGATCGGCTTCCAGCGCACGCGAAAACTGCGCGCGATTATCGGTCAATAGCTGCGACTGATCGGCGATGGCGCCCCTGATCGTGTTGAGATCGGCCTCCAAGGCGCGCTTGAGGATATCGCGGCCTTCGGCCAGTTTCTCGACCTGGCCGGAAACCAGTCCGTCGATGCTCGAGCGGCTTTCGGCCAGCTTGGCAAGATCGTCTTCCAAGGCGCGCTTGAGGATGTCGCGACCCTCAGCCAGCTTCTCGACCTGGCCGGCGACCAGCCCGTCGATGCTCGAACGGCTCTCTGCCAGCCTGGCAAGATCGTCCTCGAGCGCTTTCGACAGGGCCGAACGGTCTTCGGCAAGCTTGTTCATATGTTCGGAGACGACGCCCCGCACGGTCTCGAGATCGGTCTCCAGTGCCCGCGACAGCTGACCACGGTCTTCCGCCAGCTTTTCGGACTGGCTGGCGATGACGCCCTTGACGGTGCTCAGATCGGCTTCGAGCGCACGCTTGAGGATGTCGCGGCCCTCTGCCAGCTTTTCGACCTGGCCGGCAACCATCACATCGATGCTCGAGCGGCTTTCGGCCAACTTAGCGAGATCGTCTTCGAGCGCCTTCGAAAGGGTCGAACGGTCTTCGGCGAGCTTGTTCATGTGATCGGAGACAACGCCCCGCACGGCCTGCAGGTCGCTCTCCAGTGCCCGCGACAACTGGCCACGGTCTTCCGCCAGCTTTTCGGACTGGCCGGCGATGACGCCCTTGATAGCGTTCAGGTCCGATTCCAGCGCGCGCTTGAGGATGTCGCGGCCTTCGGCCAGCTTCTCGACCTGGCCGGCAACCAGCCCGTCGATGCTCGACCGACTTTCGGCCAGCTTGGCAAGATCGTCTTCAAGCGTCTTCGAAAGCAGGCTGCGATCATCGGCGAGCCTGCCCGAATGATCGGCGATCAGGCTCCTGATGTCGGACAGGTCGTTATCGAGTGACTGGGAAAGCCCGCTGCGGTCTTGCGCCAATTTCGCCGAATGGGCCTCGATGAGGCCATTGATGCCGGCAATGTCGGCTTCCAGCGCACTGGCGAGTATGGCGCGGCCCTCGGCGATCTTTTCGACCTGACCGGCGACGAGGCCGTCGATGCTGGCGCGACTCTCTGCCAGTTTGCCGAGGTCGGCCTCGAGCGCGCGCGAAAGGATGCTGCGGCCTTCGGCGAGCTTGCCGACATGCCCGGCAACCATTTCATCAATTATCGTGCGGGCTTGCACGAGTTTTCCAGAGTCTTCGTTCAAGGCCTGGGCAAGCCTGTTGCGACCCTCTTCAAGGCTTTCGAGATGGCTGCCCAGCGAAGCGTCGATCGCTGCGCGCGATTCATTGACCTTGCGCAGATCCTCTTCAAGGGCGCGCGAGATCAGGCCGCGGCCTTCGGCTAGCTTCTGCACCTGGTTAGCCACCGCTGCGTCGATTTCGGCGCGACCTTCGGCGAACTTCGCCAGATCGGCCTGCATTGCCGCCGCCATCCGGTCGCGGCTTTCGGAAAGCTTGCGGCTGTGGTTCTCGACGGCTTCCTCGATGCCGGCGCGAGCATCGGCAAGCCGCTCGATGTCCGTATCGAACGAACGCGATACGACATGGCGCGCCGCTTCCATGCGCCCGGCGAAATCGCCGGCGCGGGCTTCAAGCATGGTCGAGGTCGATGAAATGATATCGGCCATGTCGGCGCCGATCTGGGTCTTGCCCTGATCGATCATCGCCGACAGCGTCTCCTTGCTATCCTGGAAGGTGTGGGCGATTTCGCGCGCGCGCTCGACCAGCGTCTCGTTGATCTGGCGTGCGCGAGCCTCCAGCGCGGCGTTGAGCTTCTGCGTGCCGGTGTCGAGCGCCTCGGCGCGGGTCTGGAACTCGCTGATCAGCGCCTGGCCACGTTCAGCAAGCGTCCGTTCGATGCCGTTGAGACTGGCTTCGAATTCCGAATTGAGTGTGCGAGCGGCACCGCCGAGCAGCGACACCATGCCGCTCGTGCGGTCGTCGAGCAGGTCGGTCAGTGACCGCGTCAGGCCGTCGGTGGTGTCCGTCAGCTTGGCGATCCGGGTGTCGAGCAGGCTGGCGAAGGCCTCGCCCGACGTCGACAGCCGATCGGTGATCGATTCGAGCCGGCCTTCCACCGAATCGAAGATCGACATCGAGCTTCCGTTGATCCTGTCGATCAGCGTGTCGCCGGATTCGTTGATCGTCATCGACAGCTTGGTCGAGGCGTTGAGAATGCTGTCGCGAATGATATCGCTGGCGGCGTTGATCTCGTCTTTCAGTGTCTCGTGGGCGCCGGTGATCGAGGCGCGCACGCGCTCGGCATGGGTGACGACCGCTTCGCGCTCGCTGCCCAGCCCATCGACCAGCGAGCGGATGCGGGACTCGTTCTCTGAATAGGAGCGCTCGATCTGGTTCACCTCGCTGTGGACCAGCGTTTCGAGCTCGACGGCACGCGCAAGCGTGCGTTCGATGCCTTCGCCCATGGCTGCCACCTCGCGGCGAACCGCTTGGCCGATCATCATGACGCGATCCTGGGCAAGATTTTCCGGCTCGGCCAGACGGAAGGCCACCTCGGTCATCGACTGCGCGGCAAGGCGCATCTCCTGAGCGCGGCGAATCATCACTGCGAATGCCCAGAACAGGATGACGGGCACGATTGCCGCGACCGCCAGGCCGATCAGCTCGGGACGGGCGAAAAACTGATCGAAGGTGCGGATGTTCCAGATGCCAGGTCCGAACAACAGGTTCGCAAGGCCGCCAGCGCCGGCGATCCAGGCCAGCGAAACGAGAGCCACGACCCAGTAGATCGTGTTCGAGGCGCGCCGATTGAGGGTGTGCAGGAGCGTCTTATAGTCTTTTTGACGATCGTCGTTGGCCGGCGAGAAAGCTGCCGGCTGGGAGCCATTGCGCGTTGCGACAGGACGCAACTCAGCCGGCTTGGTCTTTGGCGCGGGATTTGCGATCTGGCCTTGATTGGCGGCAGGTGCCGCGTTCTGGGTCTGGTCCGGGGCAGGCGCTTCGTTCTGGCTGCGACCTTCGCGCGCCAGCTCGTCGGCGGCTTGCGATATTTGCGCTTCGAGATCTTCCATGGATGCAGCCATGTCGAAGTCGCCGCCGGCATCGCCGCTCAGATCGATATCAAGTGCCTTTTCAAGTTCCCTGGCTACGTCGCTGTCGAGCGTTCTTGTCGTCGTTGGTTTCTTCGCCATGCCTTCGCTACCCTGTACAAGCTGCCGCGGGACCTATGGTTGTGCTTATTGATTCTGCCTAGCGTGTCCCGCGCAGGAGGCTGAAAATGGACCTGTCGTATCGTAATGACACAGCCGGGTAAAGAAAACATGCATTCCGCCCGATACGTAAAACTTTAAATATAAGGTTAACACAGCCGTGATTCCGGCGCCGTTATCGCGACATTTTTCCGGGCCAATCATTAACCCGTTGTCCACCGGATACGCCTAGTTTTTGCGGCGGTCGAAGAACGGAGTCTCAAAGTGATACGTGGCGAAAACGGCATTGCCTTCTCGATGCCCGGCGGCGACGTGTCGGGGACAGCCGGGGCGCGGCCGATCGACCTGGCGCATCTTGCGCGCCAGACGATGGGCGATCGGAGCCTCGAGCAGGAGGTGCTGGCTCTGTTCGTGCAGCAGGCGCTGTCGGTGCGCGACAAGATCGTCGATGCGGATGTCAGGCAGCGGCTGCTATTGGCACACGGGCTCAAAGGCTCGGCGCGCGGGGTCGGCGCCTTCGCCATTGCCGATTGCGCCAGCGCGATCGAATGCCGGCCCGAAGACGCCAGCACGCTGAAGCGGCTTGGCTCGCTGATCGAAGAAGTGCGCGACTTCGTCGCCGCCATCAGCCGATAGCGCTTATTCCCAAAACGCCACACAGCGGCGCTTTGGCGCCGCAGTTGACTTGTCCGGCAGAGTGATTATGTCGGCTCAGACTCCCTTCAGGTGACAAATGACCAAACTGACCTTCATCGCCCATGACGGCACGCATTTTGACGTGGATGCCGAAAACGGCTCGACCGTCATGGAAAATGCGATCCGCAATGCGGTGCCGGGAATAGAAGCGGAATGCGGCGGCGCCTGCGCCTGCGCGACCTGCCATGTTTATGTCGACGAAGCCTGGACGGCGGAGGTCGGCGAGCCGGAAGCCATGGAAGAGGACATGCTGGATTTCGCCTACGAGGTCCAGCCGAACTCGCGGCTGTCATGCCAGATCAAGGTGCGCGACGCCCTCGACGGGCTGGTCGTGCGCGTGCCGGCCCGCCAGGGGTGAAGCCGATTTTTGCCGCTGCCGCTTGGCAGCGGGCGAATGGTCATGCAGTGTCGCGCGTTTTCCCATAAAGGCGCATGCTTCATGACGGCTATCAACAAGACAGACGTACTCATTGTCGGGGCAGGGCCTGTCGGCCTGTTTGCGGTGTTCGAGCTCGGCCTCTTCGACATGAAGTGCCATCTGATCGACATACTCGACCGGCCCGGCGGGCAGTGTGCCGAACTCTACCCGGAAAAGCCGATCTACGACATTCCGGGCTGGCCCTCGATCTCGGCACAAGGTCTGGTCGACAAGCTGCTTGAGCAGATCGCGCCGTTCAAGCCCGAATTCACTTATAACCGCATGGTTTCGGGCCTGGAAAGGCTGGACGACGGCAGCTTCCGCGTCACCACCGACGAAAACGAGGTGTTCGAAGCCAAAATTGTGGTGATCGCCGCCGGCGGCGGCTCTTTCCAGCCGAAGCGGCCGCCGATCCCAGGCATCGAACCTTATGAAGGCAAGAGCGTGTTCTACTCGGTGCGCCGGATGGAGGACTTTCGCGGCCATGACCTCGTCATCGTCGGCGGCGGCGATTCGGCGCTCGACTGGACGCTGAACCTGCAGCCGGTGGCCAAGAGCGTGACACTGGTGCACCGGCGGCCCGAATTCCGTGCAGCACCCGACAGCGTCAACAAGATGTATGCCATGCAGGAGATGAAGCAACTGGAATTCCAGGTCGGACAGGTGACTGGCCTGGCCGGCGCCGACGGCCGGCTCGCCTCCGCCACCATCAAGGGGCCGGAGGGCGATATCGAAGTGCCGTGTACGCGGATGCTGCCGTTCTTCGGCCTGACGATGAAGCTCGGCCCAGTCGCCGAATGGGGCCTCAACCTCCACGAGAACCTGATCCCGGTCGACACCGAAAAATTCCAGACGTCGGTGCCCGGCATCTTCGCCGTCGGCGACATCAACTGGTACCCCGGCAAGCTGAAGCTGATCCTGTCGGGCTTCCACGAGGTCGCCTTGATGGCGCAAGCGGCCAAGCGCATCGTCAGCCCCGGCGAGCGCATCGTTTTTCAGTATACGACCTCGTCAACCAGTCTGCAGAAGAAGCTCGGCGTGGTCGACTGAACCTCGCCATATTTTTGTCGGGCCGGTCTACTCCGCCAGGGCTGGAGCCACAGCCTCGGCATGGCCGCGAAGCGTTTTCTCCGGCATCAGCCAGAGCGTGATGAGCGACAACAGCAAGATCGCGGCCGCGGCAAGAAAGATCATCACGAACGGCATGGCCGAGGCGATATGGCCGGCCGGCTGCGTGCCTTCGCTGGCCAGCGGCAGCCCGTAACCAAGGGCGACGGCACCGAGCATGGCGACGCCAAGCGCGCTGCCCAGCGAGCGGAGGAAGGTGAGAACGCCGGTCGCCACGCCAAGGTGCATACGATCGACGGCGTTCTGGACCGAGACGGTGGCAACCGGAAAGGTCGTGCCTGTGCCCAGGCCTACGCAGGTCGTCAACACCTCGACGAGCAACAGTGAGGCATGCCCGGCGACCAGGCTGAGCACGCCGAGGCACAGGATCGAGAAAACAGTTCCGATCATGGCAATGCGTTTATAGTGAAAAAAGCGCGGAATCATTCGCGCGCTAAAGGTCGCACCGGCCACCGTGCCGAGCATCAGCCCAAGCAATGCGGTGCCCGATTGACTGACCGACAGGCCGACGACCGACTGCAGGTAGACCGGCAGATAGACCGACAAGCCGACATTGGCGGCCTGCAGCAGGAACATCGACAATGTGCCGGCGAGAACGATCGGATTGCCGAGCACTTCGAGCGAGATCAGCGGTTCGGCCGCGCGCATGAGCCGCAGCGCGAACGCGCTCCAGAACACCGCCGAGCAGGCGAGCAGTCCAAGGATTTCAGGCGACAGCCACGGATACTCGCTGCCGCCCCAGTTCAAGGCAAGCAGCAGCAGCGAGGTGGCCGCGACCAGAAGCAGCGCGCCGAGGCCGTCGATGCGGTGATGTTTTGCGGCGATCGGCAGCTTCTTGAGCGGGTTGTTGATGATCGCCATGGCCAGCAGGCCCAGCGGAATGTTGATCCAGAAGATCAGCGACCAATGCAGATGTTCGGCGAAGGTGCCGCCGAGCAGCGGCCCGGCGATGCTGGCGACGGCCCATGTGCCCGAGATCCAGGCGGCGTATCGGGCCCGCTCGCGCGGCGGCACGAGGTCGCCGATCACGGTCTGCGTCAGGGCGAACAGACCGCCGCCGCCGGCGCCCTGGATCGCCCGGCCGACAACCAGGACCAGCATGTTGGGGGCCGTGGCGCTGACCAGCGAGCCGGCGAGAAAGATCAGGATTGCAGCATAGACGGTCGGCCGGCGACCATAAATATCGGAGATCTTGCCGTAGAGCGGCGCCACGGCGGTCGCGGTCAGAAGATAGCCGGTCACGATCCATGGCAGATATTCGGCATGCCCGAGCAGACGTGCCATCGTCGGCATCGCCGGCGCGACGATGGTCTGGTCGAGCGCCGCCAGCAGCATCGACAAAAGCACGCCGCCGATGATGGCGTTTTTCTCGGTTTCGGTCAGCGGCGCGCTGGTTTCCACCATCGTTTGCTTGTCGACAGTCTGGTCCATATCCGTTCATCCATTATGCCTGCGTGCACGTCCGCGACGGGCTGGGAAGCATCTAGTACGCCGATTGGCGTTGCCGGAGGCTGATCCCTGCGAACCTGGCATATGTCGTTCGCTATAGGCCGATTTCGACAGCGGCTCGAAAGTTTTCCGAAGCTGGCACTATGTTTCGGCAAAATTGGCTTTGTCCGACGACGCGGAGTTCAGCCGGGAGCGAGCCGGCCGTTCTCAATGCGCTCGATGCGATAGTGCAAAAGCCGCAGGATGCGGCTTTGGAAATTGGCGCTTTCGACACGATCGAAGCGCATCTGGTCCTGGTCGTGTTTGGCAAGCATGGCCGCAGTGATTTTTGCGGCCTTGGCCTTTGCCAGTTCGCAGGTCTTTTCCGGGTAGCTCGCCTTCAAGGCGTCTTCTAGTTCGCGGCCGTGGTTCTTGGCAATCTCGACGTGGCGTTCCTCATGGCGCTTGATGTCGGCGGACAACGTATCCCAGAACAGCCTGACGCCGGCATCGGCTTTGCGCGGGCGGCGCCACTCAGGAAGGATGACCTTGACCTTGACGGTGACGACAGCGTCGGCAATCCAGCACGAGCCCGGCTTTTGCGCATAGCTGACGCGGGTGGTGAACGCCATCTGGGTAGCTCCCGGATGCCGCGACCCGGTGCTTTTCACCTGAGGCCCGAGTTTCGACAGCTGGGTCTCGATGTCGTCGAGCGTCCTGCCGCCGATCGGGAAATAACTATATGTCTTGACGAGCGTTGCAGCGCCGGCCGGGAATGCGGTCAGAGCGAGCATCAGGGCGCAGAGGAGGGATCGTTTCATCGTGTTGCCTCTTTCCCCACCTTGCTTTACCGCCGTCCTCGGCGCAACGGAATTGATCCCCCGCCACGCCGCGGGATCGAACATGGTTGATGGGCAATGATGACAGGGCGATGGCAGTTGGCGCACGGACGCCATGTCGACCTTGGCGGCAAGGCCGTGGTCGTCGGCATCCTCAACATCACGCCGGACAGTTTTTCCGACGGCGGCCTGTTCGATGCGCCGGAAAAAGCAGTGGCCCAGGCGCGCCGCATGGTCGAGGAGGGGGCCTCCGTCATCGACATCGGCGGAGAATCGACACGTCCCGGGGCGTCTGCGGTCTCCGCAAAGGAGGAACAAACCCGCATACTGCCCGTCATCGAGGCGCTGGTGAAGGCCGGCGGAACGCTGATCTCGGTCGATACCTATCGCGAGGATACGGCCCGGCTTGCCGTCCAAGCCGGCGCGCATATCGTCAATGACGTCTGGGGCCTGCAGCGCGAACCGGGCATTGCCCGCGTCGCGGCCGAAACCGGCGCTGGCCTTGTCGTCATGCACACGGGACGGGACCGGCAGAAACTGCCCGACGTGATTGCCGATCAGCTCTTCTTCCTCAGGAAGTCGCTGGAAATCGCGCGGCGGAGCGGTGTTGCCGACGATCATATCGTGCTCGATCCGGGCTTCGGCTTTGCCAAGGAGACGGCAGCGGAAAATCTTGACCTGATGGCACGGTTTTCCGAACTTCATGCGCTGGGTTTTCCACTGATGGCCGGCACATCGCGAAAGCGCTTTATCGGCACCGTCACCGGCCGCGACGCAGCCGCAAGAGGCGCCGGGACCGCGGCCACCAGCGTCATCCTGAGGCTCAAAGGCGCGCATCTCTTTCGCGTCCACGATGTCGCAATCAACGTGGATGCGCTGGCCATCGCCGATGCTATGCTGGCACGTGAGATCGGGGAAAGCTGAGCCATGTATGTCATCCGCATGAAGAACTGCGCCTTCTTTGCCCGGCACGGTGTGCTGGACGAAGAAGAGACGCTCGGCCAGCGCTTTTATGTCGATGCGGCACTCATGGTGGATCCCGGGCGGGCGCTGGTCGAGGATTCCATCGAGGACACCGTCAATTACGGCATCGCCTTTGCGGTCATCGAGAAGATCATTACCGGCGAACGGCGCTTTCTGATCGAAGCGCTGGCGCTCGAAGTGGCGAGGGCGCTGACGGCGCGGTTTCCGCAGATCAAGAAGGCCGAGATCACCGTGCGCAAGCCGAACGCCCCGGTGCCGGGTGTGCTCGATCATGTCGAGGTGACCGTTGTCTGGCCAGAATAGTAACAACAACAACACCGTCTATCTCAGCCTTGGCGGCAATCTCGGTGATCCGGCGAAGTCGATGGCTGCGGCACTGGGCATTCTGGATGCCAACGAGAGAACACGCGTCGTTGCCGTTTCGTCGCTCTACCGCACGCCGCCCTGGGGCAAGCTCGATCAGCCGGATTTCCTCAACGCGGCGGCCGGAATCTCGACCGCGCTCGCGCCGCGGGCCTTGCTCGACCTTTGCCTCGACGCCGAGCGAAAACTGAAGCGGGTGCGCGAGGAGCGCTGGGGTCCACGCCTGATCGATATCGACATTCTGGTGTTCGGCGACCGCATCATCCACGAGACCGGACTGGAGGTGCCGCATCCGCGCATGCTGGAGCGCGCCTTCGTGCTGGCGCCGCTGGCAGAAATTGCGCCGGAGCTTGTGGTCGACGGCAAGAGCGTATCGGAGCGGCTGGCCGCCGTCGACACATCGGGCATTGAACGGCTGGCGTCAGGCCGGGATTGGTGGAAAACCTGATGCTGTCGCCATCGGTGCCTGAAATCAGCCGGAGAACCCACCTCCGTCGAGGAACATTTGTTCGTCCGGTGTCGTCTCGCGGCCAAGCATCCTGTTTCGATGCGGAAAGCGGCCGAAGCGCTGGATGATGTCGCGATGCTCGATCGCATATTTCAGATAGATCGGGGCTTTGGCGGCGGTAAGCTCTACCGATTTGAGCTGATCGGCGAGGTCCTCCGAATGCTCATAGGGCAGATAGAGAAAAACGCGGAGCTCTTCGTCGAGTGCCAGGTCATGGCCGGCAGCGATCGCTTTCCCGGCGAAATGCCGCGCCAGCGGGTCCGTGGCGTACATGTGGCCGGTGGCGCGAAAGCAGTTTCGCGGAAACTGGTCGAGCAGGATCATCAGTGCCAGCGACCCTTCGGCGTGTTCGGACCAGCCGTCGCATTCGCGGCGGGCGGCGGCAAAGTGCAGATCGAGAAACCGGGTGCGGAAGTCGGCATCAAAGGCGTCGTTCTTCTCGAACCACGCGTCCTCCCCGGCATCGCGCCAGAATCTGGTGATGGAGACAGCGCGGTCGTCCAGTTCGTTCATCATTCGCGTCTTTCCAACGTTTAATCGGCCGGTTCGGATTTCTGCAGCACGCCGGCGGTCTCCTCGTTGAGCGCCTGGCCCACGCGCCGTGGCGTGCTGAGCGGCGTCGGGATGGGGGTGCCGATATTGCCTTTGAGGAAGCGCCGCCCGGCGCGGATGCCTTCTGCCTGTTGAAGTTCGAAACGGGCAGCATCGCGGCGGCGGACGTCCTCGACTACCTCGGCGACCTCTTCCGGATCGACGCCGAGAGCTTCCAGTGTCGAGCCGCCGAAGACAAGCGCCGATTCGAACGTCTCGCGGAGCTGATAGTCGACGCCGGCACGAATGAGCTGCAATGCCGTGCCGCGGTCGAAAGCCCGCGCCAGCACCGTCAGCAATGGAAACTCCGCCTTGATGAGCTCGGCGATGCGCACGGCGGCATCGGGCTTGTCAACGCAGATCAGCACGGCGCGTGCGCGCCCGGCTCCCGCGGCACGCAGAATGTCCAGCCGCGTGCCGTCGCCGTAATAGACCTTGAAGCCGAAATCGGCCGCCGCCTGGATCATCTCGACCTCATTGTCGATGATCGACACATCAATCCCGCGCAACAAAAGCGGCTGGCTGGCGATCTGGCCGAACCGGCCAAAGCCGATGATCAGCACGCTGCCGGTCAGGCCTTCGGCGACATCGACGCCTTCAAGCGACTGCTCGTCGCGTGGCGTCAGATACCGCAATGCTATGATCGCTAAGGGCGTCAGCACCATGGAAATGATGACGATGGCGGTCAGCATCGCATTGGCCTGGCTATCGATGATACCGACAGCCGCCGCTGCGGAATAGAGGACGAAGGCGAATTCGCCGCCTTGCGCCATGAAGACCGCGCGCTCGAGCGCTTCCCGGTGGCCGGTTTTGAGAATGCGGGCGACGATATAGATGCCGATCGCCTTCATCATCATGTAGGCGACGACATAGATGGCAATGAGCTGCCAGTTGACGACGACCACATGCAGGTCGAGCGACATGCCGACGGCGAGGAAGAACAGTCCGAGCAGAATGCCACGGAACGGTTCGATGTCCGCCTCCAGCTGATGGCGGAAGGTCGATTCCGACAAAAGCACGCCGGCCAGGAAGGCGCCCATCGCCATCGACAGGCCGGAAAGCTGCATGGCGAGCGCCGACCCGAGCACGACCAGAAGGGCGGCTGCGGTCATCACCTCACGGGCGCGCGCATCCGCCAGGATACGGAAGAACGGATTGAGCAGATAGCGTCCTGCAAGCACCAGCCCGACGATCGCGGCAAGGCCGATGCCGACCTCCGTCAACCGATCCGACAGGCTCATGTCGGCGCCGCCCGGCGCGAGGAAGGCGATCAGCGCCAGCAGCGGCACGATGGCCAGGTCTTCCAAAAGCAGGACCGAGACGATGCGCTGGCCCTTGGGCGTGGCCAGGTCGCCGCGTTCTTCCAGCAATTGCATGACGATTGCCGTCGAGGTGAGTACGAAACCGGCGCCGGCGACGAAGGATTGCGCGATCGGGAAACCTCCCGCCAGGCCGACGCCGGTCAGCAGGACCGCGCAGACGCCGACCTGCAGCGCGCCAAGCCCGAAGATCTCGCGGCGCATGCCCCATAGCCGTGACGGCTGCATCTCCAGCCCGATAATGAACAGGAACATGACGACGCCGAGTTCGGCGACATGAAGAATGGCTTCCGATTCGGAAAAAATGCGCAGCCCGAACGGACCGATCACGACGCCGGCCGTCAAATAGCCGAGGATGGAGCCAAGTCCGATACGCCTGAAGATCGGCACCGCAACGACGCCGGCGGCAAGCAGCGCCACCACCTGGATCAGATCGCCGTTTGATGCCTCTGCCGCCATGCCTGCCGTTCCGCTCTCTTGCAACAAGCGGCCAAGATAGGGGCTTCGGGGCGGATCGAACAGTGCGAATCCGGCGCGTTGTGAAGGCGATATTGCAGGCGCACTGAACAGGATAATGGGCTCCCGCGCGTTGCTTGTTCCAGCAATCCGGCGCTAAGGACCCGGCTTCGGCCAGTGAAGGGCGAGCGACGATCAAGTCGCGGCCCTTTCAGGCGGTGACAACCAAGTATCAGGGCGGCACGACAGCAGCCGAGGCCTGCAAGGCCTATGACGAGGTGATTGCCGCGATCAAAGGCTGAGCATTTATTTGCAAATCAAAAGAGGGCGGCGCCGTTTGGCCGCCGCCCTTCTCACGCTGAAAGTCAGTTCGGAGTTATGGAGCCGACCTCGACTGCATCGATCCGCTTCAGCTTCATGCCGATGACCGGGACCAGCTGCTGGTCGACGCGCACGGCAACGGTCACTGTCATCGAATTGTCGTCGGGGACAAGCGCCTGCATCACGCCGCGCAACTGATTGCGATTGATGGTGAAAACCACCTTGTGCGCATCGACGACATTGCCGCCGATAATGTCGAGGCCGGAGCCGGCGGCCCCGCCCATAAAGCTGCCCTTGTAGCCCTGCCGGCCCTTGTGTTCGATCGTTGCCGACATCTGCTGGGTGAACATGCCTACCCGACAGCCGCCGTCGAGCGACATGCCGACCTTGCCGTCAGGCGTCGAGCCGATGAAGCTGCAGGTGAATTTCGTGCCCTTGTATTTGCCGGCAACGATTTCCCCGGGGCCGACCCATTTGCCTTCGACCGACCGAAAGAACTGCTTGTCCGGTTCCGCCGCCGAGGTCTTTCCGGCAATGCCGACGGTTGCGACAAGCGCGAGCGCCACGGGCAGCCCGCTGGACAGAATAACGCTTTTCATCGACGACACCCGGCAACAAAGAGACTGGTTTGGACGCTTCCGACCATGGACAAGATTGGTTAATGCTTTGTCACCCCAAGGCAATAGTCACGTTCCGGAAGCGGATGTTTCTTTTTCTTTCTTTGCTGCAAAGGAGGTCAGCGCGGAGAGGAAATCGCCCAATCCGGGCCGCCTGACCGCGCAAAAGGGCAGGGGCCTTGCGGTTTCCATCGCTGCAATGCCGATGCGCGCAGTCATCATGCCGTTGACGACGCCTTCGCCGAGCTTGGCCGAGAGCCGGGCGGCAAGGCCGTGGCCGACGATCTGCTGGACGAAACTGTCGCCGACGGCGATCGACCCGGTGACCGCGAGATGGGCCAGAACGCTGCGCGCCAGGCGAAAAAAGCCAAGCGTGCCGGGGCGGCCGCCATAAAGCTCCGACAGCCGGCGAATCAACCGGCCGGCTTCGAACACGACATAAGCGACGTCGACCAGCGCGCGGGGGCTGACCGCGGTCACCAGGGAGACGCGCTTCGCCGCTTCGAGGATCATCACCCTGGCGCGGGCATCGAGCGGGCCGAGTATCTCGGTCTCGGCCAGCCGCACCAGATTGCCGCCGTCAATGATCTCGCCGCGCAATTCGGCCAGCGAGCGCCTGCCGGCCGCGGTTTCAGGCTTGGCCGAGACAAAGACCGACAACTCGTCGGCCACGGCGCGGGCGGCCTTCGGATCGTCACGGGCAATCGCATCGAGCGCCCGCTTCTGCAACTTTTCGACCTCGGCAAGGCGGGCAATCGCCATGAATTCGCGCACGAGGATGATCAGAAGCGCCAGGATGGCGATCGCGGCCATAGCGGCAGCCAGCCAGCCCAGCCACTCGGCGCGCTCGAACAGATCGCGAATCAGCTGGTCGGTCCAGAGGCCGACGGCGAGCGAAACCAGAACGCCCAGCGCGCCGAAGAACAGGCTGCCAAGCAGCGAACGTTTTCGCGGCGCAATCGCCGGCGGCGGTTCGGCAACGACGATATCAGGCTCGTCGAAGACGTCGGTCTCCGCCGGTGTGACCACGGCAAGATCCGCCGTCACGGTACGCGGCTTTCGCGCCGGCGCGGTCTCGGACGGAGCATGGTGAGCCGTCGAGTCTTCCTTCTGCTGGGGCTCCGGCTCTATGCGAAAGGCCGCCGGTCTGCGGGGCGCACTCATGCGAGATGATCTCCGATCAGGAACTGCAGCGCGCGGTCGAGCCTGATATGTGGCAGCGACAGCGTCACGCCCTCGGCGGTGCGCTCGAGTTTCGGCGGGCGAAAGCGCACGAAGCGGATCGCGGGGTCGTCATTGTTCTGCCGGCGGGTCGATTCGGAAACGTCGAACACCGCATCAACTTTCTCCGGCAAATCACCGGGAAATATGGCTGTTTCGGTCTTTCCGTCAAAGGTTTCGCCATCGATGTTTTCGCCGCGCAATGGCGTGCCGATAATGACCGGCAAAGTCTCGCGGTCCTGCTTGACCGTGCCTTCCCGGGTCGCGCGCATGGCAGCCAAAGCGACGACGTCGACGTCGGCGCCGGTGAAATTCGCCCGCGCCACGGCTCGGTCGGCTAGCCGCCGCACGATCGCCTGCAGCCGGTCGTGGCTTTCGTGGTGCAGATGGTCGGCCTTGGTCGCGGCCACCAATATACGGTCGATACGCCTCGAAAACAGGTCGGTCAGGAAATTGCCCCGGCCGGGCCGGAAACAGGACAGAATTTCGGTGACCGCGCGCTCCAGATCGGCCATCGCACCGGGGCCGGCATTCAATGCCTGCAATGCGTCGATGAGCACGATCTGGCGGTCGAGACGCGTGATGTGTTCGCGAAAGAACGGTTTGACGACATGCGTCTTGTAAGCCTCGTAGCGCCGCTCCATCATAGCCTGCAGCGATCCCGAGCGGGCGCGCCGGCCGCCCAGATTCGGCAGCGGCGCGAAGGTGAGAGCGGGCGAGCCTTCAAGATCGCCAGGCATCAGGAAGCGGCCGGGCGGCAAGGTCGAAAGCGCCCGCTCGTCGAGTTTGCAGGCCTTGAGATAGGCCGCGAAGCTCTCAGCGAGACGGCGCGCCGTCATCTCGTCGGCCTCGGCGTTGGGGTCGACCGGATCGGAGAGCGCCCGCCATTCCCGCGAAAGGTCGACACGCACCGCCAACACGGCCATCTCGAAGGCCTCACGCGAAAAATCGGCGTAGGACTTGCCGAGCAGCGGCAGGTCGAGCAGCCATTCGCCGGGATAATCGACGATGTCGACCGACAATTTGCCGGCGGAAAACATGCGGCTCCAGCCAGAGGCCGATTCGTATTCGATGGTGAGCCTCAGTTCGGAAATCGCACGCGTCGAATCCGGCCAGACGCGATCGTCGACAAGAGCTGCGATGTGATCCTCGTACTGGAAGCGTGGGACCGCGTCGTCCGGCTGCTCTTCGAGAAAAGCCCTGGCGATGCGCCCCGATTTTTGTGCCTCAAACAGCGGCAAGCGTCCGCCATGGACGAGATTGTGCACAAGGGACGAGATGAACACCGTCTTGCCGGCGCGGGACAGCCCGGTCACGCCAAGACGCAGTGACGGAGCGAAAAGCCCGGCAGCGCGGCCTGACAATGTATCCAAGGCAATCTTCGCCTCGTCGGTAAAAGTCGTCAGCGCTGATGGCAAATCTGTTCTCGCGGGCCGGTCAGGATCCGATATAGGCTTTGATGCGCGGCTTTGAAATGGCCTCAGATATCGGCAGGCGTCAGGAAGGCTTCGAGATAGCCGGTGCCTGGCGCAGCCTCGGCAAGTCTGCCGTTGAACCGGACCACCGCAAGTGCGGAGGTCGGGAAGCCGTGGTTCAGCATGGCCCGCGCGGTCTCGTCGCCGTCGCCCGAGAGCGCCATGGCGAGATCCTCAATCATCGGATTGTGGCCGATGACGAGCAAGGCATCCAGCCCGCCATTCTGCCGGATGGCAGTGAGGTACGCGGCGGCATCGTCGCTGTAGAGGGTGTCACAGAACAGCACCCGGCCCGTGTCGGTGTGGCCAGCCAGGCTTTCCAGCGTCTGGCGTGCGCGCTTGGCGCTTGAGCAAAGGGTGAGGGCCGGTGCGTATTTGCGGGAACGCATCAGGACGCCCATCGCTTCGGCATCGGCGAAGCCGGATGGATCGAGCGGGCGGTCGAAGTCAGCCACGCCAGGCAGCGCCCAGCCGGCCTTCGCATGCCTCAGCAGGTACAGTCTGGTCACCGGATCCCCGTTGTGCCGGGCACCGAACCCGTCAGCACGCCGCAGGATTTGCCATCAGAAGAGCTCCGTGCGCAATGGCAAGCGCCCCTCAAGCATAGCGAATCATGTACGGATTCGGTCGTATTCTTCGCAAAAAGGGCATCGCCGATGCCGTTTTGTCCGAGACTAACAATTGCGTGAAACTGTCGTCGATTGACCTTGTGCAGCTTTCGGTCCGCGAATATATAGGCGCCAAATTTGGGGTTTGTTGGGTGAGTCGAATGAACGACATCGTTACCGCCGATTACGTACCCTCCGAAGACGAGCCGTTCATGAACGAGCGGCAGAAATCCTACTTTCGCATGAAGCTCGTCACCTGGAAGAACGACATCTTGCGCGAAGCGCGCGAAACTCTCGAAATCCTGCAGCAGGAAAACGCCAACCACCCCGACCTCGCCGATCGCGCCTCCTCAGAAACCGACCGCGCCATCGAACTTCGCGCCCGCGATCGCCAGCGAAAACTCATCTCCAAGATCGATTCGGCCCTCCAGCGCCTTGACGAAGGCACTTACGGTTATTGCGAGGAGACGGGCGAGCCGATCGCGCTGAAGCGGCTCGACGCGCGCCCGATCGCCACCTTGTCGATCGAGGCACAGGAGCGCCATGAGCGGCGCGAGAAGGTCTACCGCGACGACTGAGTCGCCGGGAAAACAGCGGCATCGGTAAAGCGTTCACAATGGCCGGTTTTCCGGCCATTTTCATTGGCCGTTCGCTATCGGCCTATCTTTTCTGATTGGACAACTCGCCGAGGAGCTTCGTCATCTCGTCGTCGAGAGAGGGTGATGCCTTCGCCACCGGCTTGCTCGGCGTTTGGCTGAAGCGTGGCTCGTCAAGGGAAACCTCCAGCTCCTTCATCAGCGCATCGTCAATCGACTCGTGCTGTGCCGGCGGCTCGTATCTTGCCGGGGAGTCCTGTCTTGCCGGCGGCTGCGCATGCCGCGAGGCACTGGCGTTGACGGATCCATAACTTGGCAACGGCGTGACGTTCGATGCCGGTTTCGGCGCCGGCGCCGGCATTGTTGCCGGCATCGTCGCCGTCTGGCGGGCTCGGACAGGGGTCGCGGTTACGCTTGCCGGCTGCGGTGGCGCTTGCCTCACCGGCGCGGCTGTGGTCGAAGCAGACCTTGCTGCCGGCTGGTGGCCGTTGTCTCCGGTCAATGCCGGGCGCCGCAACGCCGAGAGCCTGATGTCGCGCTCGACGACGACGTCGGTCGGACCACCGATCAAGAGCAGGTGCTCGATATCGTCACGGCGCACCAGCACCAGCCGCCGGTGACTGTCGACCGCTGTGGCATCCATGACAGCCAGCCGCGTCTTGCGGTTCCTGCCGCCGGCGACGAATGTCCCGAACGTCAGGCTGCGGATCAGCCTGATGATAAGAAGAATGATGAGCAGAAGGACAAGTACTGCAAACGTCCATAGGATTGCTGCGGCATAACCAGGACCCGCCACGCCATCCAGCCATTGCAGCATTGGTTCCCCCAAAATCAGCTTTCGAAGAGAAGCGACACTAGACTGTTGCGGCAGGCCACCGCAAGTTGCCTTTCACGCTTCGTGAACAGCTTGAAACGCCGGGAGCCGAACGGCGTCATTTTTAGCGGACATCTGCAGCCGGGCCTTTTCCCAACCCTGAGAATATGATTCAACCGACACCGGAATTCACGAGCAGGGGGCACATGGCCAAGGAAGCGCGCGGCGATTTCTATCCGGTACCTATCGTCGACCAGAACACGCGACCGGGAGCGGTCACCCGGCTCATCGTCTTCATCGTCGTCCTGACTGGGGCAGCGATCGTCTTCGGCCTTTTCCGCGAGCGCCTTGGCGATCCATTCCTGCTTGGCATGCTTGGCGTGCTGGCGATGATCGGCGTCGGCTTTCTATTCGCCACTGCGATCGGCTTCGTGCACATCACGCCGCGCTCGACAAGCGACGAACTGTCGAAAGCTTTCGTCGATTCGATGTCGCAAGGTCTCCTGGTCACCGACACCAAAGGCCGTATCATCTACGCCAACCGGACCTATGCCGATATGACGGGTGCCGAGTCGGCCGCCGACCTCAAGACCGTCGAAGGTTTGCTTTCAGACGTTCCCGAGGCCTCGGTGACCATATACCGGCTGGCGTCCGGCCTGCGGGACGGCCAGCCGGGCGACGGCGAGTTTCGGCTCGCGCAGTCCATTCGGCCAGGCGCCGAACCGGGCGCGCGCTGGTACCGCGTTCGGGCTCGCGCCTTCAGCGTTCCCGGCCAGCGGCTGCCCATGCTTGCCTGGCAGCTTGCCGATATCTCGCGGGAACGGGCCGAGCAGGAGCGGTTCTTTCTCGACCTCCAAAAGGCGATCGATCACCTCGACCATGCGCCGGCCGGTTTCTTTTCGGCCGACCAGGAAGGCCGCGTCACCTATATCAACGCGACTCTTGCGGAGTGGCTGGGCATCGACCTGGCCAGCTTCACTCCCGGCGCCATCACGCTGCCGGAGATCGTCGCCGGGGACGGCATGGCGCTGGTCCGTTCGGTCAAGGCCGACGCTGGTACCACGCGCAATGCCGTTATCGACCTCGATCTGACGACGATGACCGGCGAGGCGCTGCCGGTGCGCTTCATGCATCGTGTCTCGGCCAGCCGAGAGGGGCTCAACGGCCCGACTCGCACCATCGTGCTCAACCGGACGCAAGGCGAGGACGCTTCGGCCGACCTCCGCGCATCGGAAATACGCTTCACGCGGTTCTTCAACTCGACGCCGATGGCGATAGCCGGCGTCGACCATGCCGGCCGCATCCTGCGCACCAATGCGCCATTCCTGTCGCTGTTTTCCTCGGTCGTCGACCGCGACGCGGTCGATCGGCGTGTGCGGCTGGATACGGTGATCCACGAGCGCGACCGGCCGGCTTTCGCCGCGGCCTTTGAAAAGGCACGCCAGCAACAGGCTGACATCGAGCCGATCGATACGGTGCTGCCCGGCAATGAGGAGCGCCACATACGCTTCTACGTCAACGCGGTCGCAGACGGTACCGGTGGCGAGGGCGCCGAGGAATCGGCCATCGTCTATGCCGTGGAGACTACTGAGCAAAAGGCCCTCGAGGGCCAGATGGCGCAGAGCCAGAAGATGCAGGCGGTCGGCCAACTCGCCGGCGGCATCGCGCATGATTTCAACAATGTGCTGACCGCCATCATCATGGCCTCGGACCTGCTGTTGACCAACCACCGGCCGTCCGATCCGTCATTCCCGGACATCATGAACATCAAGCAGAATGCCAACCGGGCGGCCTCGCTGGTGCGGCAGTTGCTGGCCTTCTCGCGCAAGCAGACGCTGCGGCCGGAGGTGCTCAACCTGACCGACGTGCTCGCCGATCTCAGAATGCTGCTTGCCCGGCTGGTCGGCAACGATATCAAGCTCAAGATCGACCATGGCCGCGACCTGTGGCCGGTCAGGGTCGATATCGGGCAGTTCGAGCAAGTGGTGGTCAATCTGGTGGTCAATGCGCGCGATGCAATGCCGGCCGGCGGCGACCTCACGGTGCGCACCCGCAACGTCAGCGCCGGGGAATGCAAGACCTTTTCCTACCGCGAACTTACTCCGGCCGACTATGTGCTGGTCGAGGTCGAGGACAGCGGCAGTGGTATCGCGCCTGATGTGCTGAAAAAGATCTTCGAGCCCTTCTTCACGACAAAGGAGGTTGGCAAGGGAACTGGCCTCGGCCTGTCCATGGTCTATGGCATCATCAAGCAGACAGGCGGCTTCATCTTCTGCGATTCCGAAGTTGGCAAGGGATCCGTGTTCCGCATCTTCCTGCCGCGGCACATTGCGGAGGCAAGGAAGGCGGGCGAGGCTGGAGAAGTGCCGGCCGCTCCTGCCAAGATCGCCGACTCAGCCAAGGATCTGTCGGGCTCGGCCACGGTGCTGCTGGTCGAGGACGAGGACGCCGTGCGCATGGGCGGCATGCGGGCGCTGAAATCGCGCGGCTACACCGTCCACGAGGCGTCGTCGGGCGTCGAGGCGCTTGAAGTCTACGAAGCGCTCGGCGGCAAGGTCGACGTCGTGGTGTCGGACGTGGTGATGCCGGAAATGGATGGTCCGACGCTGCTTGGCGAATTGCGCAAACGGCAGCCCGACATCAAGTTTATCTTCGTGTCCGGCTATGCCGAAGACGCGTTCGCCAAGAACTTGCCGGCCGACGCGCATTTCGGCTTCTTGCCGAAGCCGTTTTCGCTCAAGCAATTGGCCACGATCGTAAAGGACATGCTGGAATCCTGACCCTTCCAACGCTCCGCTTGCGCAATGTCGTGAGACTGCCATGATTACAGGCGAAACGGGCGACGGGTTTTGGAAAGCATGCCGTGACGCCACACAACGAGGCTAGCAAAGGCGACTACGCAAGCACGGTGCTGCTGCCGGGCGACCCGCAGCGCGCTGAATGGATGGCGGAGACCTTTCTGGAAGCGCCGCGCTGCGTCAACCGCCGCCGCGGCGCGCTCGGCTTTACCGGGTTGTTTCGCGGCAAGCCTGTCAGCATCCAGTCCACCGGCATCGGCGTCCCGTCATTCCTGGTCTACGTGCACGAGCTGCTGGACTTCTACGGTGCGAAAACGTTGATCCGCACCGGCACCTGCGGTGGCCTGACCGCCGAGATGGCGCTGCGCAGCCTGGTGATCGCACAATCGGTGCGCGGCGAAAATGCGGAGAGCGGCCAGGTTTTTGGTCTCTATCGTGCCGATGCCGGCCCCGATCCTGCATTGTTGGCCCAGGCGTTGGCCCGCGCTTCGGAACTCGGCATCGACCATCGGGCCGGACTGACGATCTGCAGCGATATTTTTTATCATCCGCTGGGGCGCGAACGCTTTGCCGAAGCACAGGCACAGGGGGCGCTCGCCGTGGATATGGAAACCAGCGCACTCTACCGCATTGCGGCCGATTTCGGCGCCCGGGCGCTGTCCATCCTGACCGTCGTCGACAATGTGGCAACCGGCGAGCAGACCGACTATTCCGAACGCCAGGGGCTTTTCACCGATATGACCCGGCTGGCGCTCGACATGGCAGCGGAGAGCTAGGCGGCTTCTACTTCGGAGTACGGAACCTCGCCAGGTTCCTTTTCAACGCTTCGTGCAGGTCGAGGCGGTAAAGGCGCCGTCTGGCTGCTTCATGATGATGTCGAAGGACGGGGTGGTTCCGCTTTCCAGCGTCGCTTGCGTAAGCGAGATCGAGTTGCCACCGCTGGTGTAGCCGCCCAGCGGACCCAGCCAGGTAATCACCCCGTCTGCATCCATCTGGTAGTTATAACTCTGCGGCGCGGTGCCGAAGCTAACCGGACCGCTATAGACGTTTCCCTTGATGGTAATGTCGCCGAGGCTGAGGAACATGCCCAGCAGATAGACTTCGCAATGATAGGAGCCGTCCGGCAGCTTGCCGTCGCTGAAGCCGGCGCGCGCTACGGTCGTCGTCGCCAGCAGAAGCATGGTGATGAAAATGCAAGACGTTCGGAAGGCCATGGCGTCGCTCGTTTAAGGGTTCGAATTTGCCCCATTTCGCTGCGGCGCTGCAATCCTCGCCAGCGCTCATATGATGCTGCTCAAAATTCGGGCATTGGCCTGTATATGAGTAAAACTTAGGCTGATACGAGTGATCTTTTCTCATTTCAAACCTGGCAGGCGAGGTTCATCTCCTGCGGCTAATACATTAACCGACTGACAGGGCTGGGAAATCTCAAACCCTCCGATCTTTCGCCGGTGATTGGCACAGCCGTTGCATGGTCTGTTCCGATGCAGTTAACCAGCTTGGGAGTTTAAAAGTATGAGGGGCAGTTTCTCGACAATAACAAAAATGTTTTCGGCCGGCGTGGTCACCGCCGGCCTGCTGATGAGCGTTCCCGCCAAGGCGGCCGACGACACCATCAAGGTCGGCATCCTCCATTCGCTGTCGGGAACCATGGCGATCTCGGAGACGACGCTGAAGGACGCCATGCTGATGCTCATCGAAGAGCAGAATGCCAAGGGTGGCCTGCTCGGCAAGAAGCTCGAGGCGGTGGTCGTCGATCCGGCTTCCAACTGGCCGCTGTTCGCCGAAAAGGCGCGCGAGCTGATCTCCAAGGACAAGGTCGCGGCGGTGTTCGGCTGCTGGACCTCGGTGTCGCGCAAATCGGTGCTGCCGGTGTTCAGCGAACTCGACAACATCCTTTTCTATCCCGTCCAGTATGAGGGCGAGGAGAGCGAACGCAACGTGTTCTACACCGGTGCGGCGCCGAACCAGCAAGCCATTCCCGCGGTCGACTATCTGATGAGCGAGGACGGCGGTTCGGTGAAGCGCTGGGTTCTCGAAGGCACCGACTACGTCTACCCGCGCACCACCAACAAAATCCTCGAGGCCTATCTGAAGGCCAAGGGCGTCGCTGCGGAAGACATCATGGTCAACTACACGCCGTTCGGCTTCTCCGACTGGCAGACCGAAGTTTCGGCGATCAAGAAGTTCGGCTCGGCCGGCAAGAAGACCGCCGTGGTCTCGACCGTCAATGGCGACGCCAACGTGCCGTTCTACAAGGAGCTCGGCAACCAGGGCATCAAGGCCGAGGACATCCCGGTCATGGCCTTCTCGGTCGGCGAGGAAGAGCTTGCCGGTCTGGACACTGCGCCGCTGGTCGGCCATCTCGCCGCCTGGAACTATTTCGAGAGCGTCGACACGCCCGAGAACGCGAAGTTCATCGCCGACTGGCACAAATTCATCAAGAACGACAAGCGCACCACCAACGACCCGATGGAAGCCCATTATATCGGCTTCAACATGTGGGTGAAGGCGGTCGAGAAGGCCGGCACCACCGATCCGGACAAGGTCATCGACGCCATGGTCGGCGTCTCGGTGCCGAACCTGACCGGCGGTTATTCGACGATGATGCCGAACCATCACATCACCAAGCCGGTGCTGATCGGCGAAATCCAGGCCGACGGCCAGTTCGAAACCGTCTCGCAGACGCCCGGCCTGGTGATGGGCGACGAGTGGTCCGACTATCTGCCTGACTCCAAGGACCTGATCTCCGATTGGCGCGCGCCTCTGTCCTGCGGCAACTTCAACGTTGCCACCGGCAAATGCGGCGGCAAGGGAACCAACTGATCCTCCCGGTCTGTCCTCCCAGACCCGCAAGCCTCCGGGCAGGCTCCTCCTCCAGCCTGCCCGGAGGCGACATTCAATCTTCAAGAGCCACCAGAAACCAATGATCCTGATCCGCGCGATTGGCCTGATGCTGCTCCTTCTCCTGGGGATGCTGCTGCCGTCGAACGCCAGCGAAGCAGATCTGCGCGTGGTCATCGCCAAATTCGCTACCGCCGCCAATTTTCCGGCGATAGAAGCCGTGGTGCGGGAGCTTGCGGCTTCCGGCGATCCGGCCGTAGAACGGCCGCTTGCCGCGCTTGCGGAGGGCAGCCTTTACGTGCGCAAGGCCGATTCACTGGTCTTTGTCGGCAAGGAGAGCGGCGACGGCATCGAGCTGCTCGATGCGCTTACCGGCGAAAGATCGGGCGAAGCTGCCAAGGCCGACATCACCAAGATCAAGGTCAACAACACGCTGCGCCGCGTTATCCGCGACGCGCTGGGCACACTGACGCTTGGCTCCAAGGATCCGGCCGTGCGCATTGCCGCCGCCGACACAATGTTCAAGACGCCGGACGCGGCAAACATCGAGCCGCTCGACACCGCGATCGCAAATGAGAGCGTGGCAAGCGTCAAGGCGCTGCTAGAACAGGCCCGCGCCGCGTCGATTCTCGTTTCCGACAGGCCGGAGACCGACAAACTGGGCGCGATCGCGCTCATCGGTGCGCGCGGCGACCGCGATGCGGTGTCGCTGCTCACGTCGGTAGAGGCCAGTTCCGAAGGTGCGGTGAAGGACGCGGCGACGGCTGCGATCGCCAACATCAATTCGACGCTGGCGCTGTGGGATGCCGGCCAGAATATCTGGTATGGCATATCGCTTGGATCGGTGCTGCTGCTGGCGGCGATTGGCCTTGCCATCACTTTCGGCGTCATGGGCGTCATCAACATGGCGCATGGCGAGATGGTCATGCTCGGCGCCTACACGACCTTCGTCGTGCAGGAGGTTATCCGCAATTCCTTTCCCGGCCTGTTCGACTGGTCGCTGGTCATCGCCCTGCCGCTGGCCTTCCTGGTGGCGGCGCTCGTCGGCCTTGTCATCGAGCGCGGGCTGATCCGCTACCTCTACGGTCGGCCGCTGGAAACCCTGCTGGCGACATGGGGTGTGTCGCTGATCCTGCAGCAGGCCGTACGCACCATGTTCGGACCGACCAACCAGGAGGTAGGCAACCCGTCCTGGATGTCCGGCTCGTTCAATATCGGCCAGCTTGCCGTGACCTGGAACCGACTCTGGATCCTGGTATTCGCGCTCGGCGTGTTCGCGGTGCTGCTCTACGTGATGAAACGCACGCCCTGGGGGCTGCAGATGCGTGCCGTCACCGCCAATCGCCGCATGGCTGCCTCGATGGGCATCAGGACGCCGTGGGTGGACGCCCTGACGTTTGCACTCGGCTCCGGCATTGCCGGCATCGCCGGTGTCGCGCTCAGCCAGATCGACAACGTCTCGCCCAATCTCGGCCGCGGCTACATCATCGACAGCTTCATGGTCGTCGTTTTCGGCGGTGTCGGCAATCTTTGGGGCACGCTGGTCGGCGCTTTCTCGCTCGGCATCGTCAACAAGTTCCTCGAACCTTATGCCGGAGCAGTGCTCGGCAAGATCGTCGTCCTGGTGCTGATCATCCTGTTCATCCAGAAACGGCCGCGCGGTCTGTTCGCGCTAAAGGGCCGGTCGGTGGAAGCATGATCACGGGACGCTTCTTTGCCGCCGGCGCCGACCGCCGCGTCGCCATCACCATCTTCATCCTGCTGGCGGTTGCAATCGTCGTGCCGCTGCTCAATCTTGCGGTCTCGCCGACAAGTGCGTTTTACGTGCCGTCCTATATCGTCGCGCTCACCGGCAAATACCTCTGCTACGCACTGCTCGCCTTGGCGCTCGATCTCGTCTGGGGCTATTGCGGCATCCTCTCGCTCGGCCACGGCGCCTTCTTCGCACTCGGCGGCTATGCGATGGGCATGTATCTGATGCGCCAGATCGGCTCGCGCGGCGTCTACGGCAATCCGCTGCTGCCGGATTTCATGGTGTTCCTTAACTACAAGGAATTGCCATGGTTCTGGTATGGTTTCGACCATTTCTGGTTTGCCGCGATCATGGTGCTTGCGGTGCCCGGCCTGCTCGCCTTCGTCTTCGGCTGGTTTGCCTTCCGCAGCCGCGTCACCGGCGTCTACCTGTCGATCATCACCCAGGCGATGACCTATGCGCTGCTGCTTGCGTTTTTCCGCAACGACATGGGTTTCGGCGGCAATAACGGCCTGACTGATTTCAAGGACATTCTAGGGTTCAACGTGCAGGCCGACATGACGCGGTCGGCGCTGTTCGCGGCCAGCGCCGTCATGCTGGCGTTTGCCGTCTTCGTCACCTGGGCAATCGTCGGTTCCAAGTACGGCAAGCTTTTAATGGCGGTGCGCGATGCCGAGAGCCGCACGCGCTTTCTCGGCTGGCGGGCGGAGAACGTCAAACTGTTCGCCTTCACCGTGTCGGCGGTGATGGCCGGCATCGCCGGTGCGCTTTACGTGCCGCAGGTCGGCATCATCAACCCTGGCGAATTCGAGCCGTCCAATTCGATCGAGGTGGTGGTGTGGGCGGCCGTCGGCGGGCGCGGCACCATCGTCGGGCCGATCATCGGCGCGCTTCTGGTCAATGCCGGTAAATCCTGGTTCACCGGCGTGCTGCCGGAATTCTGGCTGTTTGCGCTGGGCGGACTGTTTGTCGCCGTCACGCTGTTCCTGCCCAAGGGCATCATCGGCATGTGGGATTCCTGGCGCGGCAACGCCAAGGCGCTGCGGGCGGCCTCGGTTGCCGAGGAAGTCGGCATCGATCCCGATGCGCCGGTGCCGCCGAAAACCGACCGCTCGGCGGCGAGAAGGCCGGGCGACTGGTCGGCCTCCGGCGCCGAACCGCAGCCGGCGGAGTGATGGCCTGATGTCGAAGAGCAACACCATCCTCTATCTCGACGGCGTGTCGGTTTCCTTCGACGGGTTTCGCGCCATCAACAACCTTTCGCTGGTGCTCGACAAGGGCGAGATGCGGGCGATCATCGGCCCCAACGGCGCCGGAAAGACGACGATGATGGACATCGTCACCGGCAAGACGCGGCCCGACGCGGGTGAAGTTTTCTTCAACGGTGAGGTCGACCTAACCAAACACGACGAGGCCGAAATCGCCATGATGGGCATCGGCCGTAAATTCCAGAAGCCGACCGTCTTCGAAAGCCACACGATCGAGGACAATCTGATGCTGGCGCTGAAAGGCCCGCGCTCGATCTTCCCGGCACTGTTCCATCGTCGCTCGGCCGCGGACGTGCGGCAGATCGACGACATCCTCGGCATCATCCGGCTTGGCGACAAGCGTGACGAACTCGCCGCCAATCTGAGCCACGGCCAAAAGCAATGGCTCGAGATCGGCATGCTTCTGGCGCAGGATCCGAAGCTGCTGCTGGTCGACGAACCGGTTGCCGGCATGACCGACGCCGAGACCGAGGAAACCGCGCGGCTGCTCAGGGATATCGCGCGCGACCATTCGGTCATCGTCGTCGAGCACGACATGCATTTCGTGCGCGAGCTCGGCGTCAAGGTTACCTGCCTGCACGAAGGCTCGGTGCTTTCCGAGGGCAGCCTCGACTTCGTTTCGGCCGACGAGCGCGTCGTCGAAGTCTATCTGGGGAGATGAACATGGTCTGGCGCGTTCCGTTCCATCATTTCGACCTTTCGTTCTTCACGCGTTGGAGAAAGCGCTGACCATGCTCGAAGTCTCCAATGCCACGCTGCACTACGGCGCTGCCCAGGCGCTGCGCGGCGTCTCGCTGAAGGCCGGCGCCGGCAAGATCACCTGCGTGCTCGGCCGCAACGGCGTCGGCAAGACCAGTTTGATGAGATCGATCGTCGGCCATCACCGGCTGACGAGCGGAAGCGTTGCCTTCGAGGGGAAGGCGCTCGACCGGAGCGCGGCGTATGATCGCGCCCGGTCGGGCATCGCATTCGTGCCGCAGGGCAGGGAGATATTTCCGCTGCTTACGGTGCGGGAAAACCTCGAATCGGGTTTTGCGCCGTTGAAGCGCGCCGATCGCAACATTCCCGGTCACGTCTTCGAATTGTTTCCGGTGCTGAAGCAGATGCTCGCGCGCCGCGGCGGCGATCTTTCCGGCGGCCAGCAGCAGCAGCTTGCCATCGGCAGGGCGCTGGTGATGCGGCCGAAGCTGCTGGTGCTCGACGAGCCGACCGAAGGCATCCAGCCGTCGATCATCAAGGACATCGGCCGCGCCATCCGCTATCTGCGCGACCAGGCCGGTATCGCCGTGCTTCTGGTCGAACAATATCTCGACTTCTGCCGGGAATTGGCCGACGAGGTCAACATCATGGACCGCGGTCAGATCGTCCATACCGGCCCCGCCGAGGATCTCGACCGGGCGGACGTCCGCAAATTCCTGACTGTCTGAATTCTTATTGATTCCATTACTTTGCAACTCTGGCGCGCTGCAGATTGCGTGCTAGATTTTGCTTGGCCTTGGTGAGTCGGCCGCTTTCCGTAGCAGTTTCAACTTGGCAGATCAGGGGAAGGCGCGGCTGCGTCCGCACGCTTGCGCGCAAGCCCTTCCAGCGATCTGTTGTCGTCCAACATTTCGGGTGCTTGGGAGCCAGGGCCAGTCAATGGAGCGCTATGTCGAGGACTACCAGAAACGACGGCTCACGGAGCGCGTCGACATCCTGACAGCCATCAACATTCTGAAATCGCAGGGGTATGACCACGACGAACTCATCGCGGAGATCACCAAGGTCTTCTATGTCGATCTCGATGCCTTTAACGAGATCGTCAGGGTTGATCGGCGTCCGGACGAACGCGCCGCATAGCCGGTAGTTTAGGACCAAGCCAGGCGGACCACCGACAGCGGGGCGTCAGCCTGCGACCCGCTTCATCAGCGCGATGGCGCCGAATGGAGCGCGGACCTTGCCCTCGGTGATGAAGTAGACGAACACATCGCGTGGCTTGACCGGCGCGTCGGTTGAAGGATCGGCGCGCGACAGGTCGGCCGGCACCTTGCCTTCCGCCCAGGTTTTTGCGCGCGCCGCCCATTCGTCGAGCGCCTTTGGCGTATAGCAATCGGGATTGTCGTCGCTGCCGGTCTGCAGCCGCGCATAGATGAAATCGCCGGTAACGTCGGCAATCCCCGGATATTTGGCGTGGTCGGCATAGACGATGGCGGCCTTGTGCTTTCGCGCCAAGGCGGCGAACTCCGGCACGATGAAGCTGTCGTTGCGCACCTCGACCGCGTGGCGCAGCGCAACGCCGTCCTGCTTTTCCGGCAACAGCTTGAGGAAGGCCTCGAAATCGTCCGGGTCGAATTTCTTGGTCGGCGCGAACTGCCACAGGATCGGCCCGAGCTTGTCGCCAAGTGCCGCGACGCCCGACCCGAGGAAGCGCATGATCGATTCCCCGGCCTCGCCGAGCACGCGGCGGTTGGTGACGAAGCGGTTGCCCTTCAGCGAATAGACGAAACCATCCGGCGCCTCGTTGGCCCATTTGACGAAGGTCGGCTCCTTGAAGCTCGAATAATAGGTGCCGTTGACCTCGATAGTGAGCACCTGCCGGCTGGCATAATGCAGTTGCTTGGCCTTCGACAATTTGTCCGGGTAGAAGGACGTGTCCCACGGCTCGAAGGTCCAGCCGCCCATGCCGGCGCGGATTGTTCCTGATTGAGTCATGGTCGTCCTCCCGGTTTGCAGAAAAGGATCACGCGATGGCGGTCGTCTCGACGGCTTTCGCCATGTCGACGACCGTCCATCCTGGCCGATATGGATTGGGCCGGCGACCCGTTTCGCGAAAGCCGTAGGCCTTATACAACGAAACGTTCCGTTCCATTCTGGCATTGGTGTAGAGTCGGATTTCCGGCAAGCTCCACAGGCGCGTCTGTTGCTCGGCCCAGTCGAGCAGCCCGATGCCGAAACCCTTGCCCTGAAAGGCGGGCGCAACGGCGACGCTGAAGATCATTGTATGGTCCGCATGTCGTTCGAGAACGATCAAGCCGGCCGGCTGTCCGTCCTGCTCCGAAAGCCAGACCTCGCCGCGTTCTATGCGCGGCGCGTAGTCCTCGGTGACAGGGATCGGCGGTGCGCCGAGCAGGGCAGTGTAGGGCGCGTAGGCGTCGGTGGTGAGCGAGATCACCGTGGGGAGATCATCGGCCCGAGCGGCTCTCATGATCAAAACTGGCCCGCGCCGGCAGCGGCCGCAATCACCTTGTCCATGCCGGCCGCTATCGCGGCGACGGCATTGCGACTGGCGTCGCCCAAGCCGTGGCGCTCAGCGAGCCAGTGCGCGTCATTGTAGGAGAGCCAGACCTTGCCTTGCTTATCCTCCCAAGCCAGTGCCTTGACCGGCAGATCGATGCCGGCAAGCTGCCGGTCCTGCATCAGCGGCGTCCCGCCTTTCGGGTTGCCAAAAATCAGAAGCTGGGTCGGACGCAGGGAAGCTTCGACACTGCGCGCACCGGCGGCGTGGTCAATGCGGGCGAAGACCAGCAATCCTGCACCTTCCACAGTCCCGACCAGGCGATCGATCGTCTCGGCCACGCCGAAGCGGCTTTGGACCGTGATGAGACCGTTCTTTGCCATCACTCCGCCGCTTCGCGCTTGCCTCCGGGGCGCCGCTCCAGCAATTCCCTCAAGAACTGGCCGGTATAGCTGCGTTTTTCGCGGACGATGTCCTCCGGCGTGCCGGACGCTACCAGCTCGCCGCCGCCGTCGCCACCTTCGGGGCCAAGATCGAGCACCCAGTCAGCGGTCTTGATCACCTCTAGATTGTGCTCGATGACGACGACCGTGTTGCCCTGGTCGACCAGCTCGTGCAGCACTTCAAGCAGCTTGGCGACGTCGTGGAAATGCAGGCCGGTGGTTGGCTCATCGAGAATGTAGAGCGTCTTGCCGGTCGCCTTGCGCGACAGTTCCTTGGCAAGCTTGATGCGCTGCGCCTCGCCGCCCGACAAAGTCGTTGCCTGCTGGCCAACATGGATGTAGCCGAGGCCGACCCGTTTCAGCGTCTCCAGCTTGTCGCGCACGCCGGGCACGGCGGCGAAGAAATCGACGCCTTCCTCGACCGTCATGTCGAGAACGTCGGCGATTGATTTGCCCTTGAACAGGACGTCGAGCGTCTCGCGGTTGTAGCGCTTGCCGTGGCAGACGTCGCAGGTGACATAGACGTCGGGCAGGAAATGCATCTCGATCTTGATGACGCCGTCGCCCTGGCAAGCCTCGCAGCGGCCGCCCTTGACGTTGAACGAGAAGCGGCCCGGCTGGTAGCCGCGCGCCTTGGCCTCCGGCAGGCCGGCGAACCAGTCGCGGATCGGCGTGAAGGCGCCGGTATAGGTGGCGGGGTTGGAGCGCGGGGTGCGCCCGATCGGCGACTGGTCGATGTCGATGACCTTGTCGAGGAATTCCAACCCCTCGATGCGGTCGTGCTCGGCCGGATGCTCGCGCGAGCCCATGATGCGGCGCGACGCCGCCTTGAACAGGGTCTCGATCAGGAAGGTCGACTTGCCGCCGCCGGATACGCCGGTGACGGCGGTAAACGTGCCGAGCGGGATTTCGGCGGTGACGTTCTTCAGGTTGTTGCCGCGCGCGCCGACGACCTTCAGCCGGCGGTTCTTCTTGGCCTCACGCCGCGCTGCCGGCGTCGCCACTTCGAGCTCGCCCGACAGGTATTTGCCGGTGATCGAAGCGGGCGTCGCCATGATCTGCTGCGGCGTGCCCTGGGCGATGATGTGGCCGCCATGGATGCCGGCCGCCGGGCCGATATCGACGACGTAGTCGGCATGCAGGATGGCGTCCTCGTCATGCTCGACGACGATGACCGTGTTGCCGATGTCGCGCAGATGCTTCAGCGTGTCGAGCAGGCGGGCGTTGTCGCGCTGGTGCAGACCGATCGACGGCTCGTCCAGCACGTAAAGTACGCCGGTCAGGCCGGAGCCGATCTGCGACGCCAGACGGATGCGCTGGCTCTCACCGCCTGAAAGCGTGCCGGAGTTGCGCGACAGCGTCAAATAGTCGAGACCGACATCGTTGAGGAAGCGCAGCCGCTCCCGGATTTCCTTGAGCACGCGCACCGCAATCTCGTTCTGCTTGTCGTTGAGCGAAGCGGGCAGATCGGTGAACCACTGGTCGGCCTTGCGGATGGACAGCTCGGTGACCTCGCCAATGTGCTTGCCGGCGATCTTGACCGCGAGCGCCTCGGGCTTCAGCCGATAGCCGCGGCAGGCCGGGCAGGGCGTGGCCGACATGAAGCGCTCGATCTCCTCGCGCATCCAGGCGGATTCGGTTTCCTTCCAGCGGCGCTCGAGATTGGGGATGACGCCCTCGAAGGTTTTCGTCGTTTTGTAGGAGCGCAGACCGTCATCATAATGGAAGGTGATTTCGCGCTCGCCGGTGCCGTGCAGGACGGCTTGCCTTGCCTCCTCGCTCAAATCCTTGAACTTGTCGCCGAGCTTGAAGCCATAGGCAATGCCCAGCGCTTCCAGCGTCTGCGCATAATAGGGCGAGGTCGACTTCGCCCACGGGCTGACGGCGCCGGCGCGCAGCGAGACATTCTCGTCGGGCACGACCAGGCTGGCGTCGATGGCGCGTTGGCTGCCGAGCCCGTCGCAGGTCGGGCAGGCGCCGAACGGATTGTTGAAGGAGAACAGCCTGGGCTCGATCTCGGGAATGGTGAAGCCGGACACCGGGCAGGCGAACTTTTCCGAGAACAGCATGCGTTCATGCGTCTCGTTCTTCGATTTGTTGACCGAATCCTCGCCGGTCTGGCTGGCGTCGAGCGGCTTGTCGGCAAATTCCGCCACCGCCAGCCCGTCGGCCAGCTTCAGCGCGGTCTCGATGGAATCGGCGAGCCGCGTCGCCAGATCGCCGCGCACGACGATGCGGTCGACGACGACGTCGATGTCGTGCTTGTACTTCTTGTCCAGCGCCGGCACGTCGGCGATCTCATAGAAGACGCCATCGACCTTGACGCGCTGAAAACCCTTCTTCTGCAGCTCCAGCAGTTCCTTGCGGTACTCGCCTTTGCGGCCGCGCACCATCGGCGCCAGAATGAACAGCCGGGTGCCTTCCTCGACAGCAAGCACCCGGTCGACCATCTGCGAGACCGTCTGGCTCTCGATCGGCAGGCCGGTGGCCGGCGAATAGGGTACACCGACGCGGGCGAACAAAAGCCGCATATAATCGTAGATCTCGGTGACGGTGCCGACCGTCGAACGAGGGTTTTTCGAGGTGGTCTTCTGCTCGATGGAGATGGCCGGCGACAGGCCGTCGATCTGGTCGACGTCCGGCTTCTGCATCATTTCGAGGAATTGCCGTGCATAGGCCGAAAGGCTCTCGACATAGCGGCGCTGGCCCTCGGCGTAGATGGTGTCGAAGGCAAGCGACGACTTGCCCGACCCCGACAGGCCGGTCATGACGATCAGGCTGTCACGCGGCAGGTCGAGATCGACATTCTTCAGATTGTGTTCGCGTGCCCCGCGAATGGAGAGATATTTATGGTCGGCCATCGCCGGTCGCCGCCTCAGAATCTGGAATTCGCGGGATGGGCGGGTTTTCCCGACCACCCCCTATGTAGGTAATTTCGCCGCCTTTTCGAGAGACGCCACAACTCCCGACCAAAGCGTTTAACCGCCTTTCGCGCGAACGGGCAAGCGGAAAGAACAAAGGCCGAACACGCTCCTGACAAAAGCTGCCCGCGCAGCCGGCTTCACAAAGCGTCTCGCGATCACATTTTTCGGCAACCCGGCTATTCAAGGTTGACGTCCCCGCGTCATGGGGGCAGAATCCAATTGTCAACGAAGCCGGCCGTCTTTCGATGGCCTCGCGGCCTGGGGCTAGCCTGCGAGACGCCGCGGGTTATGCGATGAGCGCTTCGACGACAGTCGCAACGAACAGAAGGAGAGCAGAGGCATGACTCCACCGGATTGTTCCTTGAGGCTCCACGTGTCGCTGGAGCCGCGGCAGGTATAAGTAGCCAGGTCAGGCGTTTAGCGCTACCTGCCCACGTTGACCTGCCGATCCCCACAACAATCAGAGACTGCTAGTCGGATCGTCGGCTGAACGCCGCGAAGCATCCGAAATAAAAAGCCGGCAGTACACTCCCGGCAATTTGGATTTCAGATCCAAGAAAGCCCCGTCAGTTGCAAAGCAATGGCGGGGCTGTTCGTTTGAAGCGCAATATTTGTGGTTCACACCAGGCGAACTTAGCGGCTGGAGGGCCTGATCCCGCCGGTAGCGACATCAATGGTGATGCTACCGGAAATCCGAACGTCGGTATCGCCAATCTTGAAGGTGCCGTTGCCGCTGCCTAGAGCCATATCGTCAGGCTCAGGCCGCGGCGCTGGCTCGGCGATGCGATAATCGCTGGTCACACCGGGCAGAGCGCGCTTTTGCGAAGACGTCGAATTATCTTGGGCAAGTGCCATACCCACCAGCATGTTCGTGCCGGCAACGGTAGCGATGGCAAGGCATAACAGGCTGGATGAGCGGCTGGCGGTCATCGCCGGACTATAGTGCCGCGATAGCGGCAAGACCAGACCGATGGCGCTGAAATTGCGGGCGCTCAATCGCCTCAGTTCCGTCCGCCGGCCCGGCTCGTTCATGCGGCCTGCTTGCGAGTGTCGAAAACATGGTCGACGAGGCCCCAATCCTTGGCCTCCTGCGCGGTCATGAAAAAGTCGCGGTCGAGCGTGCGTTCCACTTCTTCGTAGGTGCGGCCGCAATGGCGGGCGTAAAGATCGGTCATGCGCCGCTTGGTGCGAAGGATGCCCTCGGCATGGCGCTGGATATCGGAGGCCTGGCCCTGGAAACCGCCGAGAGGCTGATGCAGCACGATGCTGGTGTTGGGTAGCGCGATGCGCCGCCCCGGTGTGCCGGCCATCAAAAGGAACGAGGCCATCGAGGCGGCGAAGCCCATACAAACCGTGGAGACCGGGCAACTGATATACTGCATCGTATCGTAGATCGCGAAACCGCTGGTCACCACGCCGCCCGGCGAGTTGATGTAGAGCGAGACCTCCTTGTCGGGATTGTCGGATTCCAACGACAGAAGCTGGGCGCAGACCAGCGCTGAGGTGCCGTCATCGATCGGGCCGTTGATGAAGACGATGCGCTCGCGCAGCAGCCGCGAAAATATGTCGAAGGCACGTTCGCCGCGGCTCGACTGCTCGATCACCATCGGCACCAGATTGGCAAGGCCGCTCATCGGTTGTCTCCGTTGACTGTTGTCGTTCAGGCCGCGCGCAGGAAGAGGCGCGGGGTGTTTGCGGCGATCTGCTTGTGCCTGGGAGTGTGCGCGTCAAAGGAAAGCCGGCAACCGGCGCCTGCCATCGCGATCTCCGGCACTGCTGCCCGAGCAAAACCATCATGGACGATGCGCAGATGCGTGCCGCCGGAAACGGTGCGGTCGAGCGTAAAGGTGACGATGCTGTCCACTGGGCTGTCGTTCATTGCGCTGTCCAGGGGATTGCCGGGCGGCACCTGCGTATCGCCGGGCGCCGGCCGCTCCCGCCAGGAATAGCGCAGCAGCCGTCCGGGATCCGCGTCGAGGATTTCGCACTCGATCGGCGCATTCGGCGCTTTAAAGGCAAAGCGGTTGCCGATTTCGGGCTTGATGTCGTTCGGCATCATCCAGGCCGCGAGCAGGTCCGGCACCGTCAGCGCCCGCCACACCTGTTCCGGCGGTTCGGGCAGCTCGCACTCGAACTCGATCTTGTCTGCGGCCATTTCGGCGCGTTCTTTGCCTCGGTTGGTCATTGGTCCATGTCCTTCAAAACCGTCTTGAGCCTTTCGATGCGCTCTGGCCAGAACGCACGGTAGCGTTCGATCCAGCCGAGCAGTGGCGCAAGCCCCTTCGGATCGACGCGGTAATAGGCGTTGCGACCGGCCCGGCGCTCGACCACGAGGCCGGCGCCGCGCAGCACTGCGAGATGTTGCGATACCGCCGGCTGCGATACCGGTATGCCAGTGCGCAGTTCCGACACCGTCATCTCGCCGTCGGCGAGCCGCTCATAGACGGCGCGACGCGTTGGATCCGCTAGTGCCCGAAAAATGTCTGCTTCGATCATGCCGAAAGCATAAGTCAATACTTATCGGTTTGGCAAGCCGTGTTTTTTAAGACAGGCGGTATTTTTTAAGACAGGCGAGGTTTTACAAACTCGCTGGAAGCCAGCGTCTCACCATGTCGGGGGATCCGTTGAACGTCGCCTCGAAAACTGGTGACGCGAGCACAGCATGAATATGAAGCAATTCGGAGCCGACGTTTCGGAAGCCATGTTGCCTGTACGCGGCGACAACAAGCGACTGTCCGGCAGTCAAGACGAGATGCTCTTCGTCGATCCACATCTCGGCCCTGCCAGCGATGACGGTAAGTACTTCCTCGACCGGGTGCCAATGTGTCGGGGCGCCAACGGTGGGTTCGACCCATTGTTCAAACATGCAAAGTTGAGTTGCGCCGTTGCGGGCAGAGACATGCATGCGGGTCTTTACTCCCGTCCGCCACTCTTCTTGCGGCTGATCGTTATGCGCAACCATCTTCATGCGTTCGCCTCGATCCCATGGTCTGTGGAAATTCGACGCCAAGACACTACTTCTTACTGACAACTATTGACAGTGCAGGGCCTCTCCTATAGAACGAAAAGAGAACAAAAACCTTGTGGGAAAAGGCAGCGACGGCAGGCAGGGATTGTCCATAGCCTGTAAGGTGCGGCGACAAAAATTCGGTTTCGGATGAGCGCGGAGAAGTATCATGGCGGGTAGCGTCAACAAGGTCATTCTGGTGGGCAACCTCGGGGCGGACCCTGAAATCCGCCGCCTGAATTCGGGTGACCCGGTCGTCAACATCCGCATCGCGACGTCGGAAAGCTGGCGCGACAAGACGTCCGGAGAGCGCAAGGAAAAGACCGAGTGGCACAATGTCGTGATCTTCAACGACCAGATCGCCAAGGTGGCCGAGCAGTATCTGAAGAAGGGCATGAAGGTCTATGTCGAGGGCCAGCTGCAGACGCGCAAATGGCAGGACCAGACCGGCAATGACCGCTATACGACCGAAATCGTGTTGCAGAAATTCCGCGGCGAGCTGCAGATGCTCGATGCGCGGGGCGAGGGCGGCGGCCAGGTCGGCAACTATGCCGGTGGTGGTGCGAGCCGCGGTTCCGATTTCGGCCAGTCCGGCCCGGGCGAAAGTTTCAATCGCGGTGGCGCCAACAAGGGCGGCGGCGGTGGTTCGTCGCGCGAGCTGGACGACGAAATCCCGTTCTGATTTCTCGGGCGGACTGCCCTTGCGGCGAAAAGCGCCGGCACCTTGGCCACGAAATGGCGTCCCGAAAATCTGTCTTGGATTTTCGGGACGTTGTGCGTTTGAGCGGTGAAAGGACGTATCAGGTGAAGGCAAGGGTCAAATGGGTCGAGGAGCGCACTTTCGTTGGCGAGTCCGCCAATGGGCACAAGCTGGTGCTAGGCACTGCGTTCGGGCCGGAGGGCAAGACGCCGGGGCCGAGCCCAATGGAACTGGTGCTGATCGGCACTGGCGGCTGCTCGGCCTATGACGTGGTCCATATCCTCGAAAAGGGGCGCGAGGCGGTCGAAGATTGCGTGGTCGAACTCGATGCCGACCGTGCAGAAGCCGATCCCAGGGTGTTCACCCGCATTCACATGCATTTTGTCGTCAAGGGCCGGGCGCTATCACACGCCAAGGTGAAGCGGGCGATCGGGCTTTCGATCGAGAAATACTGCTCGGCCTCGGCAATGATGGCCAAGACTGCCGAGATTACCCACGACTTCGAAGTCATTGAAACGACAGCGAAGTAGGGCTGTTCCTACGTCGCCATCAGCGCCTTGATGCCGTCGGCGACGAACTGTACGGCGAGCGCCGCCAGGATGACGCCGAGCAGCCTTGTCAGGATCGAACGGCCGGTTTGGCCGAGGATACGGTCGATGCGCTCTGACAGCACGAACACCAGGTAGGTGATGACGAGGCAGATGGCGATGATGCCGACAAGGGCTGTCTGCGCGCCCAAACCCTGAAACGAGCTTGAGAGCAGGACGGTCGCCGAAATCGCGCCGGGACCGGCAATGAGCGGGATCGCCAGCGGAAAGGCGGCGATGTTGTGGATCATGTCCCTGGTGATGGCGACGTCGCCGATCTTCTCCTTGCGGTCCTGCCGGCGCTCGAACACCATTTCGAAGGCGATGAAGAACAGCAGAAAGCCGCCGGCGACGCGGAAGGCCGGCAGAGTGATGCCGAAGACTGACAGGATCGACGCGCCGGCGATTGCGAACAACGCCATTACCAGGAAGGCGATGACCGAGGCGCGCACGGAGACCTGGTTGCGCTCCTCGCGGTTCATGCCGCGGGTCACGGCGAGGAAGAGCGGCGCCAGGCCGGGCGGATCGATCGTCACCAGCATGGTGACGAAGGCGTTGAACAGGCTGTCGAAGCTCGGCATGCTGACCCTCCCCGCCGGCAAAGCCGGATAACGGGATTGGTAGAGCAAAGCGGAGCCAGTGGAAACCGTGCGGATCAGGGGCTGACGGCCCGGCGCGCCAGAAACTCGACTTCAAGACGCCAGGTAGCGCCGTCGTCCTGTGAGCGTTCGCCCAGCCAGCGGAACGAATTTTCGGTGATGCGCGAAAAGCTCCAGCGCACAGCAGATCCGGTGCCGTCTGCGCCTTGCTGGATGATGGTATCGCCCTCCGCACGGCCGAGCTGGCGGCTGTAGTACTGATTGCGCGGATCGCTCCAGAAGATGTGCCAGGCGTCAACGCCGGGATCGTAGACGCGCAACGTCGTGCCATAGAAGGTCCATTTGCCGAGCGAGGGCGAGGGGCCGGCGTCACGGGCAGGCAGGATCCATACGTCCTGGATCGCGCGGCCTTCGAGCACCCAGCCGAAATGCACTTCGCCGCGCCCGGTCAGCACCTGACCGTCCTCGAGATGGCGCGTGGCGTCGAACGTCCAGGCGCCGACGAAGCGGCCATAAAGATTCAGTTTCTCGGCAAGGGCCGGTACGGGCCCATCGCTGTGCAGGGCCTTGGCAAAGGAATTGGACATGGCTTCGCTCTCATCTTGTCAGGAGACCGGCAAGCATAGAGGCCGACAGGGGTTCTGCGCTTGGGAAAAGTTGCTATGTTTCGGCGATGACGACGAGCGCGTACAGGCTGGCGTCGGGCCGAGGCTGGCAGGTGTCGGATGTCATCTGCACCGCCAGCGCCGCCGACAGGCCATTCGAGGAGGAGCATCGGGATTTCTGCGTTGCCGCCGTAACCAACGGCACCTTCCGCTATCGTGCGCGCGAGGGCACGGCGATGCTGGCGCCGGGCGCGCTCCTGCTCGGCAATCCCGGCACATGCTATGAATGCGGTCACGAGCATGGCGCCGGCGACCGCTGCCTCTCCTTCCATTTCGGGCCGGCCTATATGGAGCGGATCGTCGCCGACGTGCCGGGCACGAAGACGCTCGATTTCGGCACGCCGCGCCTGCCGCCCTTGCCGGCGCTGATGTCGCTGCTTGCCGAAGCGGAGGCGGCGCGCGAGACGGCCGACACCGGCGCGTTCGAGGAACTCGCCCTGCGCATTGCCGGTGCCGCGGTAACAGCGGCTTGCAGCGCTACGGATCGGGGACGGACGCCGAGCCGCCGTGACCAGAAGCGTGTCGCCGAAGCGGTGCGGCGCATCGAAGTCGATGCCGACCGGCCGATCTCGCTTGCCGAACTCGCCGACGAGACCGCCACCAGCCCTTACCATTTCCTGCGCACCTTCCGGCACGTTGCCGGTATGACGCCCTACCAATTCCTGCTGAGAGCGCGGCTGCACAGGGCAGCCGTGCGGCTGCGGACGTCGGATCAGACGATTTCGGCGATTGCCTTTTCGGCGGGATTCAACGATCTATCAACCTTCAATCGCCGTTTCCGGCGGCTGATGGGCGAGGCGCCGGGTACTTATCGCGCCCGCCGGCGACGCCCGTGAAAGGGTACACGGCCATATCGTCGCAATTGGTTTATCCTTTTGAATTTGCCGCTAAAAACCACACTGGAAAACTGCCGCGATTGTTGGAGTTTCAGGCTGGCTTCCTATATAAGCACCAAGTGATTCCTGATTAGATTGTGATCCGATTTGACCGACCAAAAGACACCGCGCGGCGCCGACGGCGGCCCCACCGGCATCGAGCCGATATCCATCATCGAGGAGATGCAGCGCTCCTATCTCGACTACGCCATGAGCGTGATCGTCAGCCGCGCATTGCCGGACGTGCGCGATGGCCTCAAGCCGGTGCATCGCCGCATCCTCTACGCCGCCTATGAGAGCGGCTATCACTGGAACCGCAAATATGTGAAATCGGCACGCCCGGTCGCCGACGTGATGGGTAAATACCATCCGCATGGCGACGCCTCTATCTACGACGCTTTGGTGCGCATGGCGCAGGATTGGTCGCTGCGCGTGCCGCTGATCGACGGGCAGGGCAATTTCGGCTCGATCGACGGCGATCCGCCGGCGGCGATGCGCTACACGGAATCGCGGCTGACCAAGGTCGCGCATGAGTTGCTGGAAGACATCGACAAGGACACCGTCGATTTCCAGGACACTTACGACGCGTCGGGCAGCGAACCGAAAGTCCTGCCGGCGCGCTTTCCGAACCTGTTGGTCAACGGCTCCGGCGGTATCGCCGTCGGCATGGCCACCAACATCCCGCCGCACAATCTGGGCGAGGTCTGCAACGGCGCCATTGCCCTCATCGATAATCCGGCGATCGACCTTCCGGCGCTGATGGAGATTATTCCGGGACCGGATTTCCCGACCGGCGGCATCGTGCTTGGCCGCTCCGGCATCTACAGCGCCTATTCGACCGGCCGCGGCTCCATCGTCATGCGCGGCCGCGTCAACGTCGAGGCGCGCGGCAACGATCGTGAATCGATCGTCATCACCGAGGTTCCCTATCAGGTGAACAAGGCGTCGATGATCGAGAAGATGGCCGAGCTGGTGCGCGACAAGCGCATCGAAGGCATTTCCGACATTCGCGACGAGAGCGACCGCCAGGGCTACCGCGTCGTCATCGAACTGAAGCGCGATGCCGTCGCCGATGTCATTCTCAACCAGCTTTACCGCTTCACCCCGCTGCAGACGTCCTTCGGCGCCAACATGGTGGCACTGAACGGCGGCAAGCCGGAATTGCTGACTCTGACCGACATGCTGAAGGCGTTCGTCGCCTTCCGTGAGGAGGTGATCAGCCGGCGCACGAAATTCCTGCTGCGCAAGGCGCGCGACCGCGCCCATGTGCTGGTCGGCCTTGCCATCGCTGTTGCCAACATCGATGAAGTCATCAAGCTGATCCGCAGCGCTCCGGACCCGCAGACGGCGCGCGAGCAGTTGATGGAGCGGCGCTGGCCTTCGGGCGACGTGGAATCGCTGATTCTTCTGATCGACGATCCGCGCCATCGCATCAACGAGGATGGCACCTACAATCTCTCCGAGGAGCAGGCGCGCGCCATCCTCGAACTGCGCCTGCAGCGCCTGACCGCGCTCGGCCGCGACGAGATCGCCGACGAGCTGAACACGATCGGCGACGAGATCAAGGACTACCTGGACATCCTCTCGTCCCGCGCCCGCGTCCAGCAGATCGTCAAGGACGAGCTCATCGCCGTTCGCGACGAGTTCGGCACGCCGCGCCGTACCGAGCTCGCCGAGGGCGGGGCGGACATGGAAGACGAGGACCTGATCCAGCGCGAGGACATGGTCGTCACGGTCAGCCATTCCGGCTACATCAAGCGCGTGCCGCTGTCGCTCTACCGGGCGCAGCGCCGCGGCGGCAAGGGCCGCTCCGGCATGTCGACCAAAGAAGAGGATTTCGTCACCCGGCTGTTCGTCGCCAACACGCACACGCCGGTGCTGTTCTTCTCCTCGCGCGGTATCGTCTACAAGGAAAAGGTCTGGCGCCTGCCGATCGGCAACCCACAATCGCGCGGCAAGGCGCTGATCAATATGCTGCCGCTCGAACAGGGCGAGCGCATCACCACGATCATGCCGCTGCCGGAGGATGAGACGAGTTGGGGCGAGCTCGACGTCATGTTTGCCACCACGCGCGGTACCGTGCGTCGCAACAAGCTGTCGGACTTCGTCCAGGTCAACCGCAACGGCAAGATCGCCATGAAGCTGGACGAGGAAGGCGACGAGATCCTCGGCGTCGAGACCTGCACCGACAATGACGACGTGCTTTTGACGGCAAGTTCCGGCCAGTGCATCCGCTTTCCGGTCAGCGACGTACGCGTCTTCCAGAGCCGCAATTCGGTCGGCGTGCGCGGCATTGCGATGGCCGATGGCGACCGGGTGATCTCGATGGCGGTGATCGAGCATGTCGATGCGCCGCCGGCGGAACGTGCCGCCTACCTCAAGCGGGTGGTGGCCGAACGCCGGCTCGCTGCTGACATCGCGGCCGGCGAGGAGGAAGAAATCCAGCTCACCAATGAAGAGGTCGGCGAAGAGGCGGAGCTTTCCGACGACCGCTATGAGTTCCTCAAGGCGCACGAGCAGTTCGTGTTGACGGTGACGGAATATGGCTACGGCAAGCGTTCATCGTCCTACGATTTCCGCCTGACCGGCCGTGGCGGCAAGGGTATTCGCGCCACCGACGTCTCGAAAACGGCCGAAATCGGCCGCCTGGTGGCGACCTTCCCGGTCGGCAATGACGATCAGATCATGCTGGTTTCGGATGGCGGCACCGTTATCCGCGTTCCGGTCAACGGCATTCGTTTCGCCAGCCGCGCCACCAAGGGCGTTACCATCTTCAATACCGCAGAGGGCGAGAAGGTCGTTTCGGTGGAGCGAATTTCAGAACCGCAAGCGGATGAAGAGATCGAAGAGAATGCTGAAAGCGGCGCTGTTGCCGATGCCGATGGTAGGGAGCCCGATACTTCCGTCGAGTGAGTTTGGCACGACGACGCCAGCCCTGTGGGCCGGCGTGTGAAGACACCCGCAATCTAGAAGCGGCGATAAGGCCTGCGGTTGCCGAAGCCTTCGAACCGCTTGGTGTTGGCCTTGGCGCGGACGCGCTGTGCTTCCTGATGCAACCCGAATACGGTGGCGATCAGCATGGCGACGGTCATTGCGGTGGCGAGCATGTAGATCAGCATGTGCGTGTTCTCCTGCGCCTAACAACGATTAGATGGGTGTTTGGTTTCATCTCCTGCAGCTGCAACTTAGTGAACACTGCGTGAAGCTGTTGTGAGCGGCACATTCATCTGTCGTTCACGTCGGCCAAAAGGTTCACGGCGCGGGCTGGCGATCGGATTTGCCTTTAGGAGAGAGGCTCGCTAGAAGCACCTGCCATGACCGAACGCATCGCCCTTTATGCCGGCTCTTTCGACCCGCTGACCAACGGCCATCTCGACGTGCTGAAGGCGTCGCTGGCCGTGGCGGATACAATCTATGCGGCGATCGGCATCCATCCCGGCAAGAAGCCGTTGTTTTCCTTCGAGGAACGGGTTGGCCTGATCGAAACGGCCGCGAAGGCAGAATTCGGCAGCGACGGTGCGCGTATCAAAGTAGTTGCCTTCGACGGGTTGGTAATCGACGCGGCCAGGAAGCATGGCGCCTCGATCATGATCCGCGGCCTGCGCGACGGCACCGACCTTGACTATGAGATGCAGATGGCCGGCATGAACGAGACCATGGCGCCGGAGCTGCAGACGGTGTTCCTGCCCGCCAGCCCTTCAGTGCGCACCATTACCGCCACACTTGTGCGCCAGATAGCTTCGATGGGAGGCGACATCCGCCCCTTCGTGCCGGCGGCCGTGGCCGGCGCGCTCACCGCCAAATTCGCGAAATAAAATGCATGTCACCCAAAAGTGGAACCCGGCTTTGGGTAACGACATGCATGAACGAAGATATTCGGAGAAAGATCCCATGCAGCTGAAAAAGCTTGCCTTCTTGCTTGCCGTGCTTGCCGGTCTTGTGACCGCATCCGTGTCGGCCTTTGCCGCCGATCCGGAAAACACCATGATCGTAACGCTGAAGGACGGCGACGTGACCATCGCGCTGAGGCCCGACCTTGCGCCGAAGCACGTCGCGCAGATCAAAAAGCTGGTGCGCCAGGGCGCCTACGACAACGTCGCCTTTCACCGCGTCATTGACGGCTTCATGGCGCAGACCGGCGACGTCAAGTTCGGCAACATGAAGAGCGGCTTCAATGCCGACGCTGTCGGCACCGGCGGCTCCGATCTTCCTGACCTGCCGGCCGAATTCTCCAGCACGGAGCACTACCAGCGCGGCGTGGTCGGCATGGCCCGCTCCGACGATCCGAATTCCGCCAATTCGCAATTCTTCATCATGTTCGCGCCGGCACCGCCGCTCGATGGCCAGTACACCATCGTTGGCAATGTCGTCAGCGGCATGGAGTTGGTGGACCACATCAAGAAAGGCGACGAGGCGCAGAACGGGACGGTGACCGACCCCGATCGCATGATCAAGGTGCGCATCGCCGCGGACGGCAAGTAACCCCAATTGTTCAAAAGGATATTTCTGACATGGCCGAAATCAAGGACCGCGAGAACGCGCTTATCATGGACACGACCAAGGGCAAGGTCGTCATCGAATTGTTTCCAGATCTGGCGCCCGGCCATGTCGGCCGTATCAAGGAGCTGGCGCGCGAAGGCGCCTATGACGGCGTGGTCTTCCACCGCGTCATCGACGGCTTCATGGCGCAGACCGGCGACGTGAAGTTCGGCAATTCCAACAAGCCGTCTTTCGCGCCATCGCGCGCCGGCACTGGCGGTTCCGACAAACCCGATCTGAAGGCCGAGTTCTCCAACGCCAACCACGGCCGCGGCACCTGCTCGATGGCGCGCTCGCAGAACCCGAACTCGGCCAATTCGCAGTTCTTCATCTGCTTCGACGATGCCGCCTTCCTCAACCGCCAGTACACGGTATGGGGCCAGGTCATCGAAGGCATGGACAACGTCGACAAGATCAAGCGCGGCGAACCGGTGCAGGATCCTGACAAGATCGTGTCGCTCAAGGTCGCGGCCGACGTGAAATGACCGGCCGGGCTGTCGCGGCAATCGCATTTGTGCTCGTCGCGGCGGCCACTCCGGCGCTGGCAACGGAATCGATCGTCTGCAGCGCCGACGGCGGCGCGGCATCGATCGACGTTTTGATGGGACACACGGCCGTCATTGCGGTCGCGCGTGTGTGGCTGGATGCCGGCGGCAAGACATGGACCACGGATGGACAGCCAGGCTCAACGAAAGTCATCGTTGGACAGGCATTCGAAGACGACGAGCGCATGCTGATCGACCTCACCGACGAAGGCATCAGCTCGATCGTCGCCAAATTGCGGCTGGTCAAGGCCAGCGAGCAGTCCAGCTTCGCGATGGGCGGCACATTGAGCATAGACGGTGTCGGCGCCTGGGCGGTGACCTGCCCGGAACCTTGAGGCGGGGATCTCTTGCGCGTCGACCTTTTCGACTTCGATCTGCCGGAGGAGCGCATCGCGCTTCGCCCAGCCGAGCCGCGCGACAGTGCCAGGATGCTGGTGGTCAGGCCGGGTGAGGGGCTCGAAGACCGGACGGTGCGCGACCTGCCGGCCCTGCTCAAGGCCGGTGATGTGCTGGTCTTCAACGACACCAAGGTCATTCCGGCACAGCTGAAAGGCATCAGGCGGCGCGGCGAGGCGGCGGCGCAGGTCGAAGCCACGCTGCATATGCGGATGGCGCCCGACCGCTGGCTCGCCTTCATGCGTCCGGGCAAGCGCATCGCCGCCGGCGATCGTATCCATTTCGGTCATGACGCCAATTCCTGCCTTCTCGGCCAGCTCGACGCGAACGTGATCGAGAAGGGAGAAGGCGGCGAGGTGCTGCTCGGCTTCGACCTGTCAGGTCCGTTCCTCGACGAGGCGCTGCATGCAGTCGGCCACATCCCGCTGCCGCCCTACATCGCCTCCAAGCGTGACGACGACGAACGCGACCGCAGCGACTATCAGACCATTTATGCGAGGGAGGAGGGCGCGGTCGCCGCGCCGACGGCAGGGCTGCATTTCACGCCGGAGCTGTTTGCGACGCTCGACGCCAAGGGCATAGAGCGCCGTTTCGTCACGCTGCATGTCGGCGCCGGCACGTTCCTGCCGGTGAAGGCGGACGACACCGCCGACCACAAGATGCACGCCGAAACCGGTTCGGTCAGCCCGGAAACCGCCGAGGCGCTGAATGCGGCGAAAGCAAAAGGAGGGCGCATTATCGCCGTCGGCACGACATCGCTGCGCTTATTGGAGAGCGCGGCTGGCGAGGACGGCAGGCTGGCCGCATGGTCAGGCCCGACAGACATCTTCATCACGCCCGGCTATCGTTTCAAGACCGCAGACTTGCTGATGACCAATTTCCATCTGCCGCGTTCGACGCTGTTCATGCTGGTTTCGGCCTTCTGCGGTTTGCAGACGATGCGGGCGGCCTATGCGCATGCCATCGAGAATCGCTACAGGTTTTATTCCTATGGAGACGCAAGTCTTCTGTTCAGGGAGGATACCGATGGACGATGACCTGGAAACCTTCGACCGGGAAGCCTTGATCGCCGAGGTCAGGAAACTGCGCGCCGGCATCCGCCAACACCGCGACGCCACCGGCCATGATCTGTGCTGGCACCATCCCGACCTCTGGTCACTTTTGCCCGAAAAGACCGACCCGGCGATTGCCGTGCCGCCGTGGCCGAAATTCATGCGCGGCTGCATCCGCTACCGGCAATCACTCGACAAGCAGGCCCCGGACGCGCCGGTATTCGACAAGGAGTTCGATGGCTAGGGAATTCAATGACTGACGCATTCACCTTCAAGGTGCTGGCGACCGACGGCAGGGCGCGGCGTGGTGCAATCACCATGCCGCGCGGGGAAATCCGCACGCCTGCCTTCATGCCGGTCGGTACCGGCGGCACGGTGAAGGCCATGTATATGGATCAGGTGCGCGGCGTCGGCTCGGACATTATCCTCGGCAACACCTACCACCTGATGCTAAGACCCGGCGCCGAGCGCGTGGCGCGGCTCGGCGGCCTGCATGAATTCGCCCGCTGGCCGCATCCAATCCTGACCGACAGCGGCGGCTTCCAGGTGATGTCGCTGTCGAAGCTGCGGAAACTGACCGAGAACGGCGTTACCTTCCGTTCGCATATCGACGGCGGCGCCTACGAGATGTCGCCGGAGCGTTCGATAGAGATCCAGGGGCTGCTCGATTCCGACATCCAGATGCAGCTCGACGAATGCACGGCTCTGCCGGCCAAGCAGAACGAGATCGAGCGTGCCATGGAGTTGTCGTTGCGCTGGGCCGAGCGTTGCAAGACGGCATTCGGCGAGCAGCCCGGCAAGGCGATGTTCGGCATTGTGCAAGGCGGCGACGTGCCGGATCTGCGGCTGCGCTCGGCGCAGGCGCTGAAGGCAATGGAGCTGAAGGGCTACGCGATCGGCGGGCTGGCTGTCGGCGAGCCGCAAGCGGTGATGCTGGAGATGCTCGACATCACTTGCCCGGAGCTGCCGGCTGACCGGCCGCGCTACCTGATGGGCGTCGGCACCCCGGACGACATTTTGAAGTCGGTGGCGCGCGGCATCGACATGTTCGACTGCGTGATGCCGACGCGGGCAGGGCGCCACGGCCTAGCCTACACACGGCGCGGCAAGGTCAATCTGCGCAACGCCCGCCATGCCGACGATCCGCGTCCGCTCGATGAGGCAAGCGACTGCCCGGCCGCACGCGACTATTCGCGGGCCTATTTGCATCATCTGGTGCGCTCGCAAGAGGCGCTTGGGGCGATGCTCCTGACCTGGAACAATCTGTCCTATTACCAGCAGCTGATGCGCGACATTCGTGAAGCGATCGAGGCTGGCAGGTTCGCCGAAGAAGCCGAGATCATCACGCAGCAATGGGCAAACGGTGACCTCGCCGTCCGGTAGGCATGCTCGCCAGGAATCCGGCTCCAGGGAGGAGTTGTCCCTGCCATGAACTGTTTTGAAACGACTGCCCAATAAGCATTGCCGGACGACATCGGGCGAGGATCAAGAACCTGTTCGTTTCGCGGCACGTTTCAGTTCCTGGCACGACGGTGCGGACGAACGGCATCGCTTCGCCTTCGCCCTCCGTGGCTGTCCAGCGATGGACGGCTGGGTCGTTGCTTGCCGCTCTGATAATCGCCGTGACCGGTCTGGTCTTGCGCTTGCTTGGCGCGCGCGGCGACCTTTGGCTGGACGAGATCTGGAGCTTTGCGCTGATCGAGCCGCTGACGTCGATCGACCAGATATTCTGGCACGTCAATCACGACAACAATCATTTCCTCAACTCGGTCTATCTCTATCTCATTGGCCCCGATGCTTCGCCGCTGATCCAGCGAGGTCTGTCGATAGCATTAGGCGTTGCCACGATCGCTGCGGCGGCAGCGAGCGCCGCATCGCGCGGACGACAGGCGATGATTACCACAAGCGTGTTGTTTGCCGTGAGCTACCCAATGGTCCATTACGGCTCGGAGGCGCGCGGCTATGCCGGCCTTGTGCTGTTCACGCTGCTTTCGGTGGTTTTTCTGGAGCGCCGGCTCGACAATAGACGGTGGTCTGGCGCGGCCTTGGCAGCGGCGATCCTTTTCGGCTTCCTGTGCCATCTCACCATGATCGGAATGGTGGCGGTCCTCGCAATCTGGACCGCCTGGCTCGCCTGGCAGCGTACGGCGAAGGTCGGCCGCGTCGTTGCGGACCTGGCGTCGATCTTCCTGCCGGGCTTGCTTGCCGTGCTGCCGCTGGCTGTCGGCGTGTTTGTCGGCTGCAGGCTGTTCGGCTTCAGTGTCGGTGGTGTTTCGCCATTCTCGATTGCCGCCTTCGCGCAGGGCTATGGCGGGATGATCCGCTCTCTGTTCGGCCTGCCACCCTGGTTTGGCGACGGGCCTTATATCGTTGCCGCCTGCGGTCTTGTCGGCCTCTCCGCCGGTGTCTGGCGCGGTCGTCGAGCCAGCCTTTATGCCATCGGGATTATCGGACTGCCTTTGCTCATGGCGGCGGCGCATCTGCCCAACCTTGAGTTCCCGCGCTATTTCATCATCAGCGGAACATTGCTGCTGCTCTGGGCCGGCGAGATGATTGGCCGCGGCTTGGATGCTCGCGGGACTGCCAGGCTGCTTGCGATGGGAGCGCTGGCGATCGTGGTGAGTGGAAGCATTTCGTCGCTGCTTCAGTTCTATCAATATGGACGCGGCTCCTACGCCGCTATCGTTGATGAAATGACCAGGAACGGCGCAACCACCTATGCCAGCGACGGTAATTTCCGCACCCCCATTGTCGTCAACTATTTTGCGGCGCGAATGGATCGTCGGGCATTGCTGGTTCCAGACGACGGGATGTGCACCGAACGGCCCGCCTGGCTAGTCCTCGAGGGGGACGTGGACAAACAAGCCGAACATATCGAACGGACGGCCGCATGCGCTCTGGCCTATGAACGGGCCGATGCGTCGAGGCATTGGGGGTTTTCAGGCCTGAGCTGGACGCTCTACCGGCGACAGGATTGAAACACCCCTTTAGGTGCTGAGCGACGTGGACGCACGCAGGCTGCAGCCGGTGATCCGAAAGCTGCCGTCAGGCTGTAGTTCGAGCGTGTAGACCGCCTCGTAGTCCTTGCCATCCGGGCCGACGATGAGCACTTGCTGGATGATCGAGGTCGGGCTCGTCTCGCGAACCTTGCCGAAGGAGTAGGTCTGCGGTTGGCGCACCGGCGGATAGCCTTTTGTCACCATGTTCATGAAGGTATCGACAGTCGGAAAGATGCGTTTCACATTCGGTGCGGCAAAGCTGTAGGCCGTCATTCCGTCATTGGCGATGAAGGCCCTCAACTGCCCATCGATGACTGTCTGCGCCGCTTTGACTTCGGCGTCGCCAGCAAAGGCCTGGGATGCGAAAATGAATGGAACGACTGCGAATGCGAAAAACGCGCGGCGCATGGCCTGTCTCCGTTGTCCCTGAGAAATCGCTGCCTGAAGGTACATGATACCATACGCTTTGCAGTGCTTCAGGGTTTCAGCCGAGCGCAAACATTCGGCGTGGCAGTCCGTGTCCGAGCCGAGAAAGCATTGTCGAGGCGAGAACAGCCTGAGCGATTGCCGATGCTTGAAAGCCGGGCGGCAGTCTGCCACAAGGGCCGCTCGATTAGAGCGTGCGATGTGAGCAGGACCAGGCAATGAAGGCATTTTTCGTGCAGATAAAGTGCGATCTGGGCAAGGCCTACGACGTTGCCAGCGCCCTGGCCGATGCCGAGATTGCTTCGGAAATCTACTCGACAGCCGGAAACTACGACCTGCTCGCCAAATTCTATGTCGACGACGAGGAAGACATCGGCCACTTTGTCAACGAGAAAGTGCAGATTCTTCCCGGCATCAAGGACACGTTCACGGTCGTCACCTTTCGCGCGTTTTGATCCGCATCCGGCATCTGCCCGGACACCAGGCAAAGCCTGATCAAGGCCCTATTGGTGCTGCCTTAATTTTAGGCAAGTGCGATATACTGATCGCCGGCGCCCAACAAATCACCGATTGCGCTTGATTTTCTCCAGCCAGGCCAGTGAAATGGCGCCACAGGGGAGTATGCGATTGGCAGCGTTCGATGAAATGCTTCCGGAAGTTTCCGGGCTGAGAAAACCGTATTCGGCTTACGATCGCTGGCTGAAGGAACAGGACCCGGCCAGACTTACCGAGAAGATGCAGGACGCCGAACGCGTCTTTCGCAAGACAGGCATCACTTTCGCCGTCTACGGCGAGCAGGAAGCATCGGAGCGGCTGATACCCTTCGATATCGTTCCGCGCATCATTTCGGGCAATGAATGGCGACGGCTGACGCAAGGCATCGAGCAGCGCGTCCAGGCGCTGAACGCCTTTCTCGACGACATCTACCATCGCCAGGAGATCTTACGCGCCGGCCGGGTGCCGAAGGAGTTGATCGCCAAGAACGAGGCGTTCCTGCCCGAGATGATCGGGGTGCGGCCGCCGGCCGGCGTCTATACCCACATCATCGGCGTCGACATCGTACGCATCAGCGAGAACGAGTTCTACGTGCTGGAGGACAATGCGCGCACGCCGTCCGGCGTCTCCTACATGCTGGAGAACCGCGAGACGATGATGCAGCTCTTTCCCGAGCTGTTCCAGCAGATCAAGGTGCGGCCAGTTGAGAATTACCCGCAGCTCTTGCGCCAGTCGCTGGCGGCAGTGCGGCCGCAAAGCACCAAGGGCGCGCCGACCATTGCCGTGCTGACGCCGGGCAGCTTCAACTCGGCCTATTTCGAACATGCTTTCCTTGCCGACCAGATGGGCGTGCAGCTTGTCGAGGGGCAGGATCTGCGCGTCGTCGATGGCCATGTCGCGATGCGCACCACCGAGGGCTACAAGCAGATCGACGTGCTTTACCGTCGTGTCGACGACTCGTTCCTCGATCCGCTGACCTTCCGCCCCGACTCGGCACTTGGCGTGCCGGGCATTATGGACGTCTACCGCGCCGGCAACATCACGATCGCCAATGCGCCGGGAACCGGCATCGCCGACGACAAGGCGATTTATTCCTACATGCCCGAGATCGTCGAATTCTATACCGGCCGCAAGGCGATCCTCGGCAACATCCCGACCTGGCGCTGCTCGGAGCCGGACAGCCTGAAATACGTGCTCGAGCACATCGATGAATTGGTTATCAAGGAGGTCCACGGTTCCGGCGGTTACGGCATGCTGGTCGGTCCGGCGGCGACCAAGAAGGAATGCGAGGAGTTTTCCAAAAAGCTCGCGGCAAAACCGTCGAACTACATCGCCCAGCCGACGCTGGCGCTGTCGACCTGTCCGATCCTGACGGACAAGGGGCTGGCGCCGCGCCATGTCGATCTGCGCCCCTATGTGCTGGTTTCCGACCGTATCCAGATCGTGCCCGGCGGGCTGACCCGAGTAGCGCTCAAGGAAGGCTCGCTGGTCGTCAATTCCTCGCAAGGCGGGGGCACGAAGGATACGTGGGTGTTGGATGATTAGAGTGAAAGTAGTGAATAGTGAATAGTGAATAGTGAATAGTGAATAGTGAATAGTGAATAGGTAAGGATGTGGGTCGTTGATGTTGGTGAAATGCCCTGAAGTGAAGCGCGCGGAACCGTGCCCTGGAATCCGGATAGTCACCATTCACCATTCACCTTTCACTATTCACCACAGGACCGCCTGACATGCTTCTCGGCCGCACCGCCAACGGGCTCTACTGGATGAACCGCTACATCGAGCGGGCGGAAAACATGGCGCGGCTGGTGGATGCCGGCTTGCGCATGGCGCTGACTCGTACTCAGAACGCTTCGGAGGAGTGGAATTCGGTGCTGCTCAGCGCCGGTTCGGACGCCAGCTTCACGCAGAAATATTCCGACTACACCGCCGCCAATGTCGCCGACTATCTGCTGCGCGACACATCGAACCCGTCGAGCACGATGTCGTCTATCGAAACGGCCCGTAACAATGCCCGCATGGTGCGTACCGCACTGACGCGTGAAACCTGGGAAAGCATCAACGAAGCCTGGATGTCGCTGAAGCGGATGCTGGCCAAGCCGATCGACGAGCGCGACCTGCCCAACGCGCTCGACGCAATCAAGCGCGAGACGGCGCTGATCCGCGGCTCGTTCTACGGCACGATGCTGCGCAACGAGATTTTCGATTTTTCGCAGCTCGGCACGTATGTCGAACGCGCCGACAACACCGCGCGCATCCTGGATGTGAAATACTACGTGCTGTTGCCGTCGATCTCCTGGGTCGGCTCGACGCTCGACAACTACCAGTGGGAATCGATCCTGCGCTCGGTGTCGGCGCACCGTTCCTATCGCTGGGTCTATGATGCCGACTACAAGCCGAGCAACATCGCCGATTATCTGATCCTCAACGTCCGCATGCCGCGCTCGCTGACCTTTTGCTACCGCTTCCTGACGGAGCATCTCAAATTCCTGGGTGACGACTATGGGGAGCGCCACGCCTGTCATGCGACGGCTGCCAAGACCCAGGCCATGCTGACGGCCGGGTCGATCAAGGATATTTTCGACGCCGGCCTGCACGAATTCCTGGCCAATTTCATCCGCGACAACACCAGGCTCGGCGACGAGATCGCGCAGGATTACAGGTTCTATTGAGCATGATCCCAAAAAGCGGAGACCGGTTTTCGGAAAAGCTCATGCTCCAGGGACGAGTGCGATGCGGCTGAAGATCACCCACCGGACCGAATACCGCTACGATGCGCCGGTGCATTATCTGTTGCAGCGTTTGCGGCTGCTCCCGGTGAACGGGCGCACCCAGACGGTGCTGTCCTGGGCGCTGAGGATCGAAGGCGCACGCGAGGAAGTGCGCTTCACCGACCATTTCGGCAATGATACCCGGCTGTTGAGCGTCGAGGGCGAGCGCGACTTCATCACCGTCGAAGCAGCCGGCGAAGTGGTGACGCGCGACACCGCTGGCGTCTGCGGACCGCACCAGGGTTTCGCGCCGCTCTGGCTGTTCGGCCAGGAAACGCCGCTGACGACGATCGGAAGCGGCATTCGCGAGCTTGCTGCCTCGGTCGGCAAGGGTACCGACATCGAAAGGCTGCACCGGTTGATGGCGGTGATCGGCGAGCGCGTCGCTTATACGCCGGACACCACCAACGTGACGACGCCGGCCGAAGAGGCCTTGGCGCTCAAGACCGGCGTTTGCCAGGACCACAGCCACATCTTCGTTGCCGCGGCGCGTGCCATGGATTTTCCGGCCCGCTATATCAGCGGCTACCTGATGATGGATGCGGCCATCGAGCAGGCGGCAAGCCACGCCTGGGCCGAGGCGCATATCTCGGGCCTCGGCTGGGTCGCCTTCGATGTCGCCAACGGCATTTCTCCGGACGAGCGTTATGTGAAGGTGGCGACCGGCCGCGATTATCGCGACGCCACGCCGGTATCTGGAATTCGGCTGGGACAGGCGGAAGAACAGCTTGCGGTCACCGTCACCGTGGAGCAGTAATCCCCGGCAAGATTGTTGCCAAAGAGATTCGATGACCTATTGCGTCGGCCTGAAGATCGATCGCGGGCTCGTGTTCATGTCGGACACGCGCACCAACGCCGGCATGGATTCGATCTCGACCTTCAGGAAGATGCATGTCTGGGAAGAGCCGGGCGAGCGCGTCATCGTTTTGATGTCGGCCGGCAATCTGGCGACGACGCAGGCCGTGGTCAGCCTGCTCGACGAACGCACCAAGGCAGTGGCGGAGCGCCGTGCCACACTGCTCGAAACGCCCTCCATGTACCAGACAGTCCGGTTGGTCGGAGACACCGTCAAGGAGGTCATCGCCAGTTCGTCGCCGGCGGGCGAAAAGGCGGATTCCTACTTCAACGCCTCCTTCATCCTCGGCGGTCAGATCAAGGGCAGCGCGCCGCGCCTGTTCATGATCTATCCGGAAGGCAATTTCATCGAATCCACCGACGACACGCCGTTCTTCCAGATCGGTGAGACCAAATACGGCAAGCCGATCATTATCCGTGCGTATGAAAGGACCATGAGTTTCGCCGAGACGGTGAAGTTGCTGCTGGTGTCGTTCGACTCGACGCTGAAGTCGAACCTGTCGGTCGGCCTGCCGCTCGACCTGCTGTTCTATGAAAAGGACACTTTCAAGGTCGGCCTCAAAAAGCGAATAACCCAGGACGATCAATATTATCGTACGATCTCGGATAGCTGGTCGAACGCGCTGAAGACCGCCTTTGCCAGTCTGCCTGATTTTCCCGAATGAAAACCTTCGTTTTTCGTGCTCTTTGATCGCGGCTCGATGAGGCGCTAGGGAGGCGAAGATGAATAGCAACGAATTCCGCGAATGGTCGCTGCGAGCGGCTGAATGGGGCGTCGACTACAGAAACGGCCTTCGCGAAACACCGGTGCGGCCGCTTGTCGAGCCGGGCGAAATCTTCAAAAGCATCGATGCCGCGCCGCCGGAAGACAGCGAAACGATGCAGGCAATCTTCGCCGATTTCGAACAAAAGATCTTGCCGGGCATGACGCACTGGCAGCATCCGCGTTTCTTCGCCTATTTCCCGGCTAACGCGGCACCGGTCTCCGTGGTGGCCGAGTATCTGGTTTCCGCGATGGCCGCGCAATGCATGCTCTGGCAGACCTCGCCGGCGGCAACCGAGCTCGAGACGCGTGTCGTCGACTGGATGCGGCAGGCGCTTGGTTTGCCGGAGGGATTTTCCGGCGTCATGCAGGATTCGGCTTCATCGGCGACGCTTGCCGCCGTGCTGACAATGCGCGAGCGCGCGCTCGACTGGCAAGGCAACAAGAACGGCTTGCAAGGGCAGCCGGTCGTGCGGATCTACTCTTCCGACCAGGTCCATACTTCTATCGACCGGGCGATCTGGGTGTCGGGCATCGGCGAGGCGAACCTCGTGCGCATTCCGGTCGCCGGACGCTTCCGCGCCATGCAGACGGCGGCTCTGGAAGCCGCGATCGTTACCGACCGCGAAAACGGCATGCTGCCGGCGGGCATCATCGCCAGCGTCGGCGGCACAAGTACCGGCGGCACCGACAATGTGGCGGCTGTTGCCGAGGTGGCGAAGCGGCACGGGCTCTACCTGCATGTCGATGCCGCATGGGCCGGCTCCGCCATGATCTGCCACGAGTTCCGGCATTTCTGGACCGGCGCCGAAAATGCCGATTCCATCGTCTTCAACCCGCATAAATGGTTGGGGGCACAGTTCGATTGCTCGATGCAGTTCATCCGCCAGCCGGAAGACCTGGTCCGCACGCTGGCGATCAAGCCCGAATTCCTGAAAACGCATGGCCGCGACGGGGTCATCAACTACTCCGAATGGTCGGTGCCGCTCGGACGGAGGTTCCGCGCTCTGAAACTTTGGTTCCTGCTGCGTGCGCATGGCTTGGAAAATCTGCGGAACATGATCCGCAACCATGTTGCCTGGAGCGAGAGCCTCGCCGCGCGGCTGGCTCGGGAACCGGATTTCGAGATCGTCACGGAACCGATGCTGTCGCTATTCTCATTCCGCCATCTCGCGGCTGCGGCCATCGACTCTGACGAGCACAATTTGCGGTTGGTCAGCGCGATCAACGATGACGGCCGCATTTACCTGACGCAGACCCGGGTGGACGGGCAGGTGGCGATCCGCTTTCAGGTCGGGCAGTTCGAAACGACTGCGGCGGACGTCGATACTGCGTTCGAGGTCATCACTGAGATCGCGCGTGGGCTGAGTTGATAGCCTCGTCGAGATCGCGCCGGAGCTTTTCTCGCTGCAGTCGTCCGATTTTCATTAGCCGGCCCATACCTGTTCATGGCTTTCGTTTTCAGCTATAGACGAGAAAAACGAAAATGAGAGGGTTGCTAGATGTATCTGTCGCCGCGTCATTCCGAAATCATCCAGATGGCCAAGGACCATGGCCGCGTACTGGTCGAGGAGCTGGCGACGCATTTCAACGTGACGCCGCAGACGATCCGCAAGGATCTCAACGATCTCTGCGACCAGCGGCTTTTGTCCCGCATCCATGGCGGGGCATTGTTCCCCTCCGGCATCGAGAACATGGAATATGAGGCTCGGCGCAAGATCGCCGCCGAGGAGAAGGAGGCGATCGGCCGCGCAGCAGCCCGGCTGATCCCCGACAACGCGTCTCTGTTCATCAATATCGGGACAACGACGGAAGCTGTCAGCAAGTCGCTTCTCGATCACAGCGGCCTGATGGTCATCACCAATAACATCAATGTTGCCAACAGGATGCGCATATATCCTTCGATCGAGGTGGTGATCGCCGGCGGTGTCGTCCGCGGTTCCGACGGCGGTGTGGTCGGCGAGGCCGCGGTCGATTTCATCAGGCAGTTCAAGGTCGATTTTGCGGTGATCGGCGCCTCGGCCATCGACCATGACGGCGCACTGCTCGACTTCGATTTTCGCGAGGTGAAGGTGGCTCAGGCGATCATCGCCAACGCCCGACATGTGATCCTGGTGTCGGACCAGACCAAATTCGAGCGCACCGCGCCCGTCCGCATCGGCCATCTGTCGCAGGTCAACACCTTTATCACCGATCGTTGCGACATCCCGTCGGTGCGTAAGATCTGCCAGGAGGCAGAAGTTCAGCTGATCGAAACGTCGCTCTCCTAGAGATGCCGTAGCGGCATCTTCCGCCCATCATATTTCGTTTGACATTCGTTATCATTTCGAAATAATTCCGCTACGGTTTCGCAAGAACCCAAAAATGCTGCAATGCGAAGTCGAGGGAGGATTCTTTGAGCGCATCACCGATTCATGACATTTTCGTCATCGGTGGCGGCATCAATGGCTGCGGCATCGCCCGCGATGCCGTTGGACGTGGCTTTTCGGTCTTTCTTGCCGAGATGAACGATCTGGCCAGCGGGACCTCTTCCGGCTCGACCAAACTGATCCATGGCGGCTTGCGCTATCTCGAATTCTACGAATTCCGCCTGGTACGCGAAGCGCTGATGGAACGCGAGGTCCTGTGGAGGAACGCGCCGCACATCATCTGGCCGATGCGCTTCGTGCTGCCATACGCCAAGGGGCTGCGTCCGGCCTGGCTGATCCGGCTCGGGCTTTTCCTCTACGACCATATTGGCGGGCGCAAATTGCTGCCGCCGACGAAAACGCTGGACATGGCTAAGGATCCGGCCGGCAAGCCGCTGAAGCCGCTGTTTCGAAAGGCGTTCGAATATTCGGACGGTTGGGTCAACGATGCCCGGCTGGTTGTGTTGAACGCCCGCGACGCTGCCGAACGCGGTGCAACCATTCGAACCCGAACAAAGGTCGTCAGCGCACGCCGCGAAGGCAATCTCTGGACGGTCAGGCTTGAAAATGTGCGGACCGGCGATACCGAGGAGGTCAAGGCGCGGCTGCTGGTCAATGCCGCCGGCCCGTGGGTCGATCAGGTGCTGTCGGCCACCGTCGGCCTGAACGACGTGCACAATGTCCGCCTCGTACAAGGCAGCCATATCGTCGTGGGCAAGAAATTCGACGACCCACGCGCCTATTTCTTTCAGAACAAGGACGGGCGCATCATTTTCGCCATCCCTTACGAGGACGAATTCACGCTCATCGGCACCACCGACCGTGACTATCCCGGCGATCCGCACGACGTCAGGATCAGTGACGCCGAGATCGGCTATCTCTGCGCTGCGGCAAGCGAATATTTCGCGCAGCCGGTCAAGCCGTCGGATATCGTCTGGACCTATTCCGCGGTGCGACCGCTCTACGACGATGGCGCCTCAAAGGCGCAGGAAGCCACCCGAGACTATGTGCTGAAGGCCGATGGAGGCGAGGGTGCCGCCCCGATCGTCAACGCCTTTGGCGGCAAGATCACGACCTACCGCCGATTGTCGGAATCGATGCTCGAGAAGATCGAGGGTTTTCTCGGCAAGCGCGGCAAACCATGGACGGCAAACGCGCCGCTGCCCGGCGGTGACTTTCCCGTCACCGGCTTCGATGCCGAGGTGGCGAAATTGAAAACGGCGTACCCGTTCCTCGACGCCCGGCTGGCCCGCCGGTTGACCCGGCTCTACGGCACCCGCGCAAGGAAGCTGCTGGGCCTCGCCAAGTCGAACGTCGATCTTGGCCGCAACTTCGGCGCCGATCTCTACGAAGCCGAGGTGCGCTACCTCGTCGAAAACGAATGGGCGATGACTGCCGAGGATGTATTGTGGCGCCGGACCAAGCGCGGCCTGCGTCTCAGCCGTGAGCAGGCGGCAGTGCTCGACGAGTTCATGCGCGGAATAAGCCGGCAGCACGTAGCGGCTGCCGAATAGGAACGGCCGACTGATGCAGAAAGCCTGGGAGGAGGCATCATGCTTGAACTGAGAAACGTGACGAAGACGGTGGGTGCGGCGGAACATATCCGCGACGTCTCGCTGACGCTTCAGCACGGCTCGCTCAACGTCCTGCTCGGGCCGACGCTCTCCGGCAAGACCAGCCTGATGCGGCTGATGGCGGGCCTCGACGTGCCGACCTCGGGCTCGGTCTGGTTTGATGGCAAGGATGTCACCGGCATGCCGGTGCAAAAGCGCAACGTCGCCATGGTCTACCAGCAATTCATCAATTATCCGGCGATGACGGTCTACGAAAACATCGCCTCACCGCTGCGGGTGGCCGGCACGGATCAGGCAACGATCGACAGGGAGGTGCGCAATGCCGCCGCCCTTCTCAAACTAACGCCCTATCTCGACCGGACGCCTCTCAGTCTGTCGGGCGGCCAGCAGCAGCGCACCGCGCTGGCCCGCGCGATCGTCAAGAATGCCAGCCTCGTGCTGCTCGACGAGCCGCTCGCCAATCTCGACTACAAGCTGCGCGAAGAATTACGCGCGGAACTGCCGAAAGTCTTCGCGGCCGCCGGTACAATCTTTGTTTATGCCACGACCGAGCCGCACGAAGCCTTGCTGCTCGGCGGCAACACGGCGACGCTTTCCGAAGGCAGCATCACCCAGTTCGGGCCGACCATCGAAGTGTTCCGCAAACCGGTTGATCTGGTGACGGCGAGAACCTTCGCCGATCCGCCGCTCAACACCATCGTGCTTGCCAAGAAGGGTCTGGATTTCCTGCTCGAGGGCGGCGTGAAATTGCCGGTGCCGGCGGAACTCTTCGGCATTGCTGATGCGATCTATACGATCGGCTTCCAGCCGCATCATTTGTCCCTCGATCGGCCCAACGCCGCCGCAGTGCCGGTGCGCGCAAAGGTGACGATCACCGAGATCACCGGATCGGAAAGCTTCGTCCATCTCGATTTTGCCGATGCGCGCTGGGTCATGCTGACCCATGGCATTCGCGACTTCGAGCCGGACGAGGAGGTCGAGGTGTTCATCGACCCGCGCCACATCATGGTCTTCGACGAGCACGGCCGTGCCGTGGCCGCGCCGAAGCTGGCGGCCTAGGAGGAAGCGATGGCGCGCATCGATGTCAATCATATCCGCCACTCCTATCTGCAGAACCCGCGCACGGATGCCGATTTCGCGCTGAAGGAAGTGCACCACACCTTCGAGGATGGCGGCGCTTATGCGCTGCTCGGCCCATCCGGCTGCGGCAAGACCACGCTGCTCAACATCATTTCGGGATTGCTGCATCCCTCGCATGGCCAGCTGCTGTTCAACGGCAGGGACGTGACCAATCTGTCGACCCAAGAGCGCAACATCGCCCAGGTCTTCCAGTTCCCGGTGATCTACGACACGATGACCGTCTACGACAATCTGGCGTTCCCGCTGCGCAATCGCGGCGTGCCGGAGCCCGACGTCGACCGCAAGGTGCGCGAGACGCTGGAGATGACCGGGCTGGCCGATATGGCCAAACGAAAGGCGCGCGGACTGACCGCCGACCAGAAGCAGAAGATCTCGCTCGGGCGCGGGCTGGTGCGCTCCGACGTCAACGCCATCCTGTTCGACGAGCCTTTGACAGTCATCGACCCGCATATGAAATGGGTGCTGCGCTCGCAGTTGAAGCAGCTTCACCGCCGCTTCGGTTATACCATGGTCTATGTCACGCATGACCAGACCGAGGCGTTGACCTTCGCCGACAGGGTGGTCGTCATGTATGACGGCGAAATCGTGCAGATCGGCACACCGGCGGAGCTGTTCGAGCGCCCGCGCCACACCTTTGTCGGCTATTTCATCGGCTCGCCCGGCATGAATGTCATGCCGGTGGCGATCGACGGCAAGACAGCGAAGCTGGGCTCGCAGCAGATCGAACTGCCGGGCGTGCCCAAGGCGGGCGGCGGCGCCATCGAACTCGGCATCCGTCCCGAATATGTGCGCCTGGGCAGTAAGGGCATGGCCGTCCGGATCAGCAAGGTCGAGGACGTCGGCCGCCACAAGGTGGTCCGTGCCAATCTTGAAGGGCGCGAGATCGCCGCCGTCATCGGCGAGGACGAGACAGTTCCGGCTGATCCGAAGGTGCGGTTCGACCCGGCCGGCATCAACATCTATGCCAATTCCTGGCGCGTCGAGATGGGAGCCTGAAGTGGAAAAGACCTGGAACAACAGAGCCTGGTTCCTGGTGCTGCCGGTGCTGCTGCTGGTGGCGTTCTCGGCGGTCATACCGCTGATGACGGTCGTCAATTATTCGGTGCAGGACACTTTCGGCAATAACGTCTTCTTCTGGGCCGGCACGGAATGGTTCGAGGAACTGCTTTCCTCCAGCCGCTTTTGGCAGGCGATGATCCGCAACCTTGTCTTCTCCTTCATCATCCTGGCGATCGAAGTGCCGCTCGGCATCTTCATTGCGCTCAATATGCCGAAGAAGGGTTGGGGCGTGCCTGTTTGCCTTGTTTTGATGGCGTTGCCGCTGCTGATCCCGTGGAACGTCGTCGGCACCATCTGGCAGGTGTTCGGGCGCAACGACATTGGCCTGCTCGGTTATTACGTCAACGCGCTCGGCATCGACTATAATTATGTGCAAGACCCATACGACGCCTGGGTCACGGTCATCATCATGGACGTCTGGCATTGGACCAGCCTCGTCGTTCTGCTCTGCTACGCCGGCCTGGTCTCGATCCCGGATGCCTTTTATCAGGCGGCCAAGATCGACGGTGCCTCGCGCTGGGCGGTGTTCCGCTACATCCAGCTGCCGAAGATGAACCGCGTGCTGCTGATCGCCGTGCTGCTGCGCTTCATGGATAGCTTCATGATCTACACCGAACCGTTCGTGGTGACCGGCGGCGGACCCGGCAACTCGACGACCTTTCTTTCGATCGATCTCGTCAAGACCGCGCTCGGCCAGTTCGACCTCGGCCCGGCGGCGGCGATGTCGCTGGTCTACTTCCTTATCGTCCTGTTGTTGTCATGGGTGTTCTACACCGTGATGACCAATTACGACGCGGAGCGTTGAGATGAGCCGCACCGAAGAGAGAGCCGATAGGGTGAGCGAGACGACAGCTTCGGAAGGGCTCGCCAGCACGCTACGGCAGGACGAGATCGCACGGCTGATGCGCCGTCGCGGCGAGGAGTCGCGTTGGTGGTGGATCGTGCCGACGCTCTACATCATCGTTCTGCTTTTGCCGATCTACTGGCTCATCAATATGAGCTTCAAGACCAATGGCGAGATCGTCTCGTCGCTGACGCTCTACCCGCACGCACCGACATTGGCGAATTACCGCACCATCTTCACCGACGCGTCCTGGTATTCGGGCTACATCAACTCGATCACCTATGTGGTTATGAACATGGTGATTTCGGTGGCTGCGGCACTGCCTGCTGCCTATGCCTTTTCGCGCTATCGCTTCCTCGGCGACAAGCATCTGTTCTTCTGGCTGCTGACCAACCGCATGGCGCCGCCGGCGGTGTTCGCGCTGCCATTCTTCCAGCTTTATTCGGCCTTCGGCCTTATCGACACCCACATCGCCGTGGCTCTGGCGCATTGCCTGTTCAACGTGCCGCTGGCGGTGTGGATCCTCGAAGGCTTCATGTCGGGCGTACCCAAGGAGATCGACGAGACCGCCTATATCGACGGCTATTCGTTCCCGCGCTTCTTCATCAAGATCTTCATGCCGCTGATTGCGAGCGGCATCGGCGTGGCGTGCTTCTTCTGCTTCATGTTCTCGTGGGTCGAGCTGCTGATCGCCCGTACGCTGACGACAACCGATGCCAAGCCGATCGCCGCGACCATGACCCGCACCGTTTCGGCCGCCGGCATGGATTGGGGGCTGCTCGCCGCAGCCGGCGTGCTGACGCTGATTCCCGGCGCGCTCGTCATCTGGTTTGTGCGCAACTACATCGCCAAGGGCTTTGCCCTGGGGAGGGTATGATGGAGCAGGTCGACAGAAGCCCATGGTGGTGGGCCGTGCTGCTTCTCGCCCTGGTCGTCGTGGCCTGGGTGGCACTTCAAATCGATTTCGTGGCAATAACGGTAGGCTTCAGCGATCCGGCTAATATCCGCCTGTGGGGCTTTAACCTCTCGTCCAACCTCGATTTTTCGTGGATGGCCTGGACGTGGCCGACCGCGGCCTTCTTTGGAACCATCTTTCTGCTGCTTTGCGGCATGGCCTTGTGGGAATACGTCTCGCCGGGCGGCAATCCGCGCGTCGGCGTGCTGCGGTTCGAAACGACGCGCGGCGACCGCCTGTTCCTGTCGCTGCTTGGCAGCGCCTTTATCCATCTCGCTTGGCTGGGTCTAGTCGGACCCAATCTGTGGTGGGCTCTCGCTCTCTCCGTGGTCTACGCCGTCGGCGTGTTCCGCTACGTATAGAGGGGGAAACTGTTGGAACGGCGGCGTGCCGGCCGCCGATCCAGATCGCACTTTGAACTTTAACAGTGGAGGAAATACATGCGACGGCAATTCTTGACATCAACAACTGCGCTTGTCCTGTTGCTCGGGGCAAGCAATGCCTATGCCGGAATGGACGAGGCCAAGGCCTTCCTCGATAAGGAAATCGGGCCCCTTTCGACGCTTTCGCGCGCGGACCAGGAAGCCGAGATGCAATGGTTCATCGATGCCGCGAAACCTTTCGCCGGCATGGATATCAAGGTGGTTTCCGAAACCATCGCCACGCATCAGTATGAATCGCAGGTGCTGGCGCCGGCCTTTACGGCCATCACCGGCATCAAGGTTACGCATGACGTCATCCAGGAAGGCGACGTCGTCGAGAAGATCCAGACCCAGATGCAGACCGGCCAGAACCTCTATGACGGCTGGGTCAACGATTCCGATCTGATCGGCACGCACTGGCGCTACCAGCAGGTGCGCAACCTGACCGACTGGATGGCAGGCGACGGCAAGGATGTCACCAATCCGAATCTCGACCTGAAGGATTTCATTGGCACCTCGTTCACCACCGCGCCCGACAAGAAGCTCTACCAGCTTCCCGACCAGCAGTTCGCGAACCTCTACTGGTTCCGTTACGACTGGTTCAACGACGAGAAGAACAAGGCGGACTTCAAGGCCAAATACGGCTACGACCTCGGCGTGCCGGTCAATTGGTCGGCCTATGAGGACATCGCCGAGTTCTTCACCGGGCGTGAGATCGACGGCAAGAAGGTCTACGGCCATATGGACTATGGCAAGAAGGACCCGTCGCTCGGCTGGCGGTTCACCGACGCCTGGCTGTCGATGGCCGGCAATGGCGACAAGGGCATTCCGAACGGTCTGCCCGTCGACGAATGGGGCATCAAGGTCGACGAGAATTCGCGTCCGGTCGGTTCCTGCACGGCGCGCGGCGGCGACACCAATGGTCCGGCTTCCGTCTATGCCATCCAGAAGTACCTCGATTGGCTGAAGGCCTATGCACCGGCGGAAGCCCAAGGCATGACCTTCTCCGAATCGGGGCCAGTTCCGGCGCAGGGCGCGGTTGCCCAGCAGATCTTCTGGTACACCGCCTTCACCGCCAGCATGGTCGACGCCAGCGCCAAGGCGGTGCTGAACGACGACGGCACGCCGAAGTGGCGCATGGCGCCGTCGCCGCATGGCGTCTACTGGAAGGACGGCATGAAGCTCGGCTATCAGGACGTCGGTTCCTGGACGCTGATGAAGTCGACGCCGACCGACCGCGCCAAGGCCGCCTGGCTCTACGCGCAGTTCGTCACCTCGAAGACGGTCGACGTGAAGAAGAGCCATGTCGGCCTGACCTTCATCCGCGAGAGCACGATCCACGACAAGAGCTTCACCGAACGTGCGCCAAAGCTCGGCGGCCTGATCGAGTTCTACCGCTCGCCAGCGCGCGTCCAGTGGTCGCCGACCGGCACCAACGTGCCGGACTATCCGAAGCTGGCACAGCTCTGGTGGCAGGCGATCGGCGATGCTTCGTCGGGTGCCAAGAGCGCGCAGGAAGCGATGGACTCGCTCTGCGCCGAGCAGGAAAAGGTGATGAGCCGCATCGAGAAGTCGGGCGTTCAGGGCGATATTGGCCCGAAGATGGCCGAAGAGCATGACCTCGCCTACTGGAATGCGGACGCGGTCAAGAAGGGCAATCTCGCTCCTCAGCTCAAGATCGAGAACGAGAAGGAAAAGCCGGTCACCATCAACTACGACGAGCTGGTGAAGAGCTGGCAGCAATAGGACCGTTTGATGCGGGCGTCCGCGCCCGCATCGCCATGCTCAGGGGAGGCGGCATGTTGCCGTCTCCCCTGTTTGCGTGAACGGCTCCGCGCCATCTGGCGTCGAGACATCGCAGCACCTTGAATTCGCTTCGACGGGAGAGAGAATGACCGGATATATCCTTGCAATCGACCAGGGGACGACATCGAGCCGGGCGATCCTGTTCGACGACAAGATGATGGTCGTCGGCAGCGGGCAAAAGGAATTCACCCAATATTATCCGGCCTCCGGCTGGGTCGAGCACGATCCCGAGGAGATATGGGCAAGCGTCGTGGAAACGGTGAAGGCCGCGCTGAAGACAGCCGGCCGCAACGCAGCGGAAGTCGCCGCGATCGGCATCACCAACCAGCGCGAAACGGTCGTCATCTGGGACAAACAGACCGGCAAGCCGATCCACAACGCGATTGTCTGGCAAGATCGTCGCACCGCGCCGCTATGCCAGAAACTGAAGAAGCTGGGGCTGGAGAAGAAATTCACGAAAAAGACCGGCCTGCTGCTCGATCCCTATTTCTCCGGCACCAAGATCGCCTGGATGCTGGACAAGGTGAAGGGCGCCAGAAAATGCGCCGAGAAGGGCGAACTGCTGGCCGGCACCATCGACAGTTTTTTGATCTGGCGGCTGACCGGCGGCAAGATCCACGCCACTGACGCCACCAACGCCTCGCGCACGCTGGTCTACAACATCGAACAAAACGCCTGGGACGACGAGCTGCTGGCCATTCTTGGCATACCTGCAAGAATGCTGCCACAGGTGAAAGATTGTGCCGACGATTTTGGAATCACGGACAAGAGCCTGTTTGGTGCGGAGCTCAGAATCCTCGGTGTGGCCGGCGACCAGCATGCGGCGGCAATCGGCCAGGCCTGTTTCGAGCCAGGCATGATGAAGTCGACCTACGGCACCGGCTGCTTTGCGCTGCTCAACACCGGAAGCGATCTGGTGCGTTCTAAGAACCGGCTTTTGACCACCATCGCCTACAGGCTGAACGGCAAGACCACCTATGCGCTGGAGGGCTCGATCTTTATCGCCGGCGCCGCCGTGCAATGGCTGCGGGACGGCATCAAAGTGATCGGCAAGGCCGAGCAGAGCGGCAAATTGGCTGCGGAAGCCGATCCAACGCAGAACGTCTATCTGGTGCCGGCTTTCGTCGGGCTCGGCGCACCGCACTGGGATGCCGAGGCGCGCGGCGCCATCTTCGGGCTGACCCGCAATTCGGGGCCGGCGGAATTTGCCCGCGCGGCACTGGAATCCGTTGCGTTCCAAACGCGCGATCTGCTTGACGCCATGCGCCGGGACTGGAAAGGCGCCTCGGTCAAGACCGTGCTCAGGGTCGATGGCGGCATGGTGGCGTCGGACTGGACGATGCAGCGGCTGGCCGACATTCTCGATGCGCCGGTCGACCGGCCGACAATTCTCGAGACGACAGCACTCGGTGCGGCTTGGCTGGCCGGCTCGAAGGCGGGTGTCTGGCCGAAGGCCGCGGAATTCGCCAGGAGCTGGGCGCTCGAGCGCCGGTTCAAGCCGGACATGGATGCTTCGACACGTGCCGCCAAGCTGGCAGGTTGGCGCCACGCTGTGCGCAGGACGCTAAGTGCGCAATAGGCAGGGATGCCACCGGATTCGCACTAATGAAAAACCCGCGCCGTTGCGGGCGCGGGCTTGCAGCCTCTAATCTGGGACTCAGTAAGGCGACCGGCACTGCCGGCGCGGACCGTAGTTGGGCTGGTAAGTGTTGTCAGAAGCGCGATAGCTCCGATAACGGTCATAGCACCACTGCACGTGGGCATCGCCACGATAGACACGATTCTGGTTGACGATCGCGCCGGTAATCAGCGCTCCAGTAGCAAACGCAGCCAGCGGGAACCAGAAATCGCCGTGACGGCGATAGCCGCGACGATATTCGCGATAGCCGCGATGGCCACGCCAGTACATGCCTTCGTCACGCGAAAAATTGCGACGGAAATCGCGACGCGAGAAATCGCGATTGAAATTCCGGTGCCTCCGCCACGGCTCGTACTGGACGGTCTGGACATTCGAGGTGAGCCCCTGGGCCGGGGGCGCATAGCTGGGCTGAGCGTTGACTGGCACGATCTCCGCGGCAGCGAATGAGATCGAAAGAGTGGTCGCCAGCAGGCCCGACATGATCCTATTCATGGTCTTCTCCTTGAAACGCTAGTCCCTTATCGCGGAAAACGGACAGGCTGCGCAAATTGTTCCGCCAAAAATCCCAAGTTGCTGATCCGCAAAGGTTCTTCCGATTTGCTGCTTGCCTTTGTCGGCATAGGGCGAGCTTCGGTCTTGCGCGAGAACGAGGCCGTTCCGTCGACGCCGAAGCGCTCCGCAAGGCATGATGACACTGCAGGACAGTCCGGTTTGCGAGCCGTCTTTTTCCGGTTGACCGGCAGAGGCACTCTCCCTATGTTCCGCGCAATTTCGAGGGCGGCCTTTCTGAGCCCGCGGGAGCGCGTAGCTCAGCCGGTAGAGCAACTGACTTTTAATCAGTAGGTCATGGGTTCGAATCCCATCGCGCTCACCAAAATCAAGATTGTCCAACCCGGAGACATAGGTAACAGATTGTACCTAAGACATGGGTGACAACCTCGTGCCGAACGCATGCAGTGGCCTTAGCCGCCCGCCCCATCGTCCATCATCGTGCCGGTGAGCGCCTCATACGCTCTGCTGCACAGCTGTGAATGCGGACAATCCTTCAAGATAAGCACTGGCACCACGGTGAGAACCGCTGCGGCAAGGATTTGCAGGCAAAGACCGACGGCGCTTACCTTCCTGCCGAACACACCGGCCAGGAAAAAGTAGAGACCCTGGGCCATGCAGGCTGCCGTCAGAATGCCCAGAAGCGTGCTGGTCGCTCTTGCGAAGGGCGTTATGTAGCCGTCGGGAAAACCCGACATGCCGAGATCCGTCGACCATTGCAGCGCCAGCATGACACTCAGCGCTGACCAGACGAGGGCCGTCATATGAGTGAACAGCATCTGCTTTGGTTTGTTGCTCGGATCGGCCATCGGAATCACGTCGGGATTGCTTGCGGTGACATGCGCAAGCTCTCGGTCAGATCAGCGAGACGTTGCCGCCGGGATGGCGTTCGAGCCGTCCGGCGAGGTCGAGCTCCAGCAGCACCATGAACACTTGAGCGGGATGCAGGCCGGTGTGACGGATGATCTCGTCGACTGCTACCGGCGTCGGGCCGAGCGCCTCGACAACGCGGTCGCGGTCGTCCTCGCGCGGCGGCGGTGTTGCTGAAAAGTCGGGCGGCTCTTCAAGCGGCGATGTCCTTGGCGACCAGCCGCCGACCAGCGGCGCTATCGCACTGGTGATATCGGCGGCCTCGGTGACAAGGATGGCGCCGTCCTTGAGCAGGCCATTGGTGCCGGCGGCGCGCGGATCGAGCGGCGAACCGGGAACGGCGAAAACCAGCCGGCCCATCTCGCCGGCAAGCCGGGCGCTGATCAGTGAGCCGGAGCGCTGTGCGGCCTCGACCACCACCAATCCCAATGCAGCACCGGCGACGAGCCGGTTGCGGCGCGGAAAATCCTGTGCGCGTGGCTGCCAGCCAAACGGCATTTCGGAAATGATGGCGCCGCCGCGCTCGGCGATCTCGTCGCACAGGCCGGCATTTTCGGGCGGGTAGGGCAAATCGAGGCCGCCGGCGAGCACGCCGATTGTGCCAGTCGCAAGGCTGCCATGGTGCGCGGCCGTATCGATGCCGCGCGCCAGGCCGGAGACGATGCCATAGCCGTCGCGGCCGAGATCCGCCGCCAGCATCCGCGCCATCTTGATGCCGGCCAGCGATGCGTTGCGAGCGCCGACGATGGCGACCGCTGGCAAGCGGAACACCGCGCTATTGCCCCTGACCGCGAGCAGCGGCGGCGGATGATCCATGCTTTTCATCAGCGGCGGATAATCCGCTTCGCCGATGCCGACGAAGCGGGCGCCAGCCCGCCGGGCGGTCTCCAGCTCCGCCTCGGTCTCGGCAATGGACGGGATGCGGACGATTTTTTTGGCGCCACCCGAAATCATCAGCTCGGGCAGCATCGATAGCGCTGCTTCGGCCGAACCGAACCGGTTGATCAGGTCGCGAAAGGAAGCCGGGCCGACATTCGGCGTGCGGATCAGACGAAGCCAGCTCAGCCGCTGCCGGTCGCTGAGGCGCGGCCCGGCGTCGGGCTCGCTCACTCCTTGGCCCCGATCTTACCCTCGGTGCCGGCAAGCAGCCGCGCAATGTTGGCGCGGTGCTTTACGATGACGATTAGGCTCATCGCCGCGAAAAGCCCGGCAATCTGCGGCGTGCTCAGGAAATACAGCGCCATGGGCACCACGACTGCTGCCGTCAGTGCCGCAAGCGAGGAGAAGCGGAACAGGAAGGCCACCGCCAGCCAGACGACGGCGAAGATCAGCGCCGCCTGCCAGGCAAGGCCGATCAGCACGCCAAGGTAAGTGGCGACACCCTTGCCCCCCTTGAAGCCGAGCCAGACCGGAAAGAGATGACCTAAAAACGCGCCGAAGCCGGCCCAAAGTCCGAACTCGGGCGCAAAGCGGCCTGCGATCAGCACCGCCGCGGTGCCTTTAAGGGCGTCGAGCAGAAGCGTGGCCGCGGCCAAGCTCTTGTTGCCGGTGCGCAGCACATTGGTGGCGCCGATGTTGCCGGAGCCGATGTTGCGCACGTCGCCGAGGCCGGCGGCACGGGTGATCAGCAGGCCAAACGGGATCGAGCCGAGAAGATAGCCGAACACCAATGCCAAGACGGGACTGTAAGCCATTGTTCCCCCGAACTTTCCTTGGCTGAGCGGATTTTAAGCCGTGACACCTGTTTTCGTCCTAGGCCGAAAACACTGTGCGGCCCGCCACCATCGTTTGCAAGACCTTGCCTTGCAGTCGTGCGCCTTCGAAACAGGTGTTTTTCGAGCGTGAGCGGATGCCGCTCTCGCTGACGACCCATGGCTCGTCCAGATCGACGAGCGAAAGGTCGGCCAATGCCCCCGGTTTCAGCGTGCCGCCGGGCAGGCCGAACAATCTTGCCGGCGCGGTCGAGAGTGTCTCGACCAGCCGGAGCAGCGTCACGTCGCCATTGTGATAGAGCCGCAGCGCTGCGCCTAGCAGCGTTTCCAGGCCGATGGCGCCGGCCGCGGCATCGGCAAAGGGAAGGCGCTTGGTGTCGACGTCCTGCGGGTCGTGCGAGGAGACGATGAGATCGATGGTGCCGTCCTTGATCGCTTCGATCATCGCCAGCCGGTCTTCCTCGGCGCGCAGCGGCGGCGTCAGCCGGAAGAAGGTGCGGTACTCGCCGACATCATTCTCGTTGAGCGACAGATTGTGGATCGACACGCCTGATGTGACATTGGCGCCATCGGCTTTCGCGCGTGCTACCGCGCTTGCCGCCATAGCCGTCGAAATCTTGGCAGCGTGATAGGCGCCGCCGGTCAGGCGAGCCAACGCGAGATCGCGCTCCAAGGGGATCGATTCGGCTTCGCGCGGAATGCCGGCAAGGCCAAGCCAGCTTGCGTAAAGGCCTTCGTTCATCACGCCGGCCGAAGCGAGGTCGGCGTCTTGGGTTTCATGCGCGATGACGCCACCGAAATCGCGCGCATAGGTCAGCGCGCGGCGCATCACCAGCGCGCTGGCAATAGAATGCCGGCCATCGGTGAAGGCGACCGCGCCGGCCTCGCGCAGCAGGCCGAATTCGGTCATCTCGCGGCCTTCCAGCCCCTTGGTGATCGCTGCTGCCGGCAAGATGTTGACGATTGCGGTGTCCTTGGCGGTGCGCAGCACGAACTCGACCAGTGCGACATTGTCGATCACCGGGTCGGTATCGGGCATCATGACGATTGAGGTGACGCCGCCGGCCGCCGCAGCGATGCTCGCCGAAGCAATGGTCTCCCGGTGTTCGCCGCCGGGTTCGCCGATGAAGACGCGCGCGTCGATCAATCCGGGGATGATAGTCTTGCCGGCGCAGTCGATGATGGTGGCGCCGTCGGGCGCGCCCTGGTTCAAGGCCGCCTTGCCGGCGGCAACGATTTTGCGGCCTTCAACGATGACGGTGCCGACCTCATCGATGCCGCGCGACGGGTCGACGATGTGGGCCCGGCGGAAGACCGTAATGCTCATCAGGCGCGGCCCTCGTGATTTCGACGGGGGTCGAGCAGCGCTTCCATAACCGCCATGCGCACGGCGACGCCCATCTCAACCTGTTCCTGGATAACGCTTTGCGGGCCGTCGGCGATCTCGGAGGCGATCTCGACGCCGCGGTTCATCGGGCCGGGATGCATGACCAGCGCACCGTCCTTGGCCGCCTTCAGCTTCTCCGCGTCGAGGCCGAAATAGCGGAAATATTCGCGCACCGACGGTACGAAAGCGCCTTCCATGCGTTCGCGCTGCAGGCGCAGCATCATTACCACGTCGGCGTCCTTCAGACCCTCGGCCATGGAACGTGTGACGATGACGCCCATCTTCTCGATGCCGGCGGGCAAAAGCGTCGAAGGGGCGACGACCCTGACCTGGGCACCAAGCGCGTTGAGCAGGATGATGTTGGAGCGGGCCACGCGCGAATGCAGGATGTCGCCGCAGATCGCCACGATCAGCTTCGACAACGGACCCTTGACGCGGCGGATGGTCAGTGCGTCGAGCAGCGCCTGGGTAGGGTGCTCATGGGCGCCGTCGCCGGCATTGACCACCGAACAGCCGACTTTTTGGGCAAGAAGTGCTGCCGCGCCGGCCGATTGATGGCGGATGATCAATATGTCGGGACGCATGGCATTCAGCGTCATCGCCGTATCGATCAGCGTCTCGCCCTTTTTCACCGACGAACTCGCTACGGACATGTTCATGACGTCGGCGCCGAGCCGTTTGCCGGCCAGCTCGAATGACGATTGCGTACGGGTCGAGGCTTCGTAGAAGAGATTGATCTGGGTGCGGCCGCGCAGCGTCGATGTCTTCTTGTCCGACTGCCGCGAGATGGCAACGGCCCTGTCCGCCCGGTCGAGCAGAAGCTCGATGTCGGCAGGGGAAAGATCGCGGATGCCCAGAAGATGGCGGTGGGGATAAAGCGGCAGGGACGATGCGTCGGTCATCTCAAGTCGCTGCTATAGGGGGGAGGCTCCGCGGCTGCAAGCACCGGCTTGGGATTGGATTGGTTCTCCCCGGTATTTTCGTCGCGCGCCGCTGGCCATAGGCTATAAACCGCCTTGGCTTTGGATTCGCAGCCTTCAGGTGATAAGGACGAAGCGTGACTGACGACGTGACCAACCAGCCGCCGCCGCTGGCCGGCGGCAACGCCTGGCGGGGCGATCCGTTGCTGATCCAGCTTGCCGAGCGCTTTTCCGATCCGGTGCGCAAGGACCTCGACGGGCTTGGCCGGTTCGTTCTGACCCATGAGGCGCAGGAACTGGCCCGTCTTGCCAATGTCGAGATGCCGAAGCTCAGGACCCATGACCGCCAGGGCCGGCGCATCGACCAGGTCGAGTTCCATCCCGCCTATCACGCGCTCATGCGCCGCTCTGTTGCCAACGGGCTGCATTCGTCGGTCTGGGAGAATGGCGACGCCGAGATCGGCCGGCGCCACCAGGTGCGCGCTGCACGCTTTTACCTCACGGCTGAGCTCGAGACCGGACATCTCTGCCCGATCACCATGACCAGCGCTTCGCTGGCAGCGCTGATGGCCAGCCCGAAGCTGTTTCGCGAATGGGCGCCTCGGGTGACGACGCGCAAATACGATCAAAGCCAGAAGCCTCCGGTCGAAAAAGCCGGGCTGACGCTCGGCATGGGCATGACCGAGAAGCAAGGCGGCACCGATGTCCGTGCCAACGTCACCAGGGCCGAGCGCGCCGGCAGCGGGTTTTATCGCCTGACCGGCCACAAATGGTTCATGTCGGCGCCGATGTCGGATGCCTTCCTGGTGCTCGGACAGGTGCCGGAGGGACTGTCGTGCTTTCTCGTTCCCCGCCTGCTCGGCGACGGATCCGGCAACGGCTTCCGTTTTCAACGGCTGAAGGACAAACTCGGCAACCGATCCAATGCCTCGTCGGAGGTGGAATTCGTCAATGCCATCGGCGAGATGGTCGGCGAGCCCGGCGCGGGCGTGAAGACGATCATGGACATGGTGACCCTGACGCGGCTCGACTGTGCCGTCGCCTCATCGGCGATCATGCGGGCCGGACTGGCCGAGGCCGTCCACCACACGCGCCACCGCAAGGTGTTCGGAACCAATCTGGTCGAGCAGCCGCTGATGCAGCGGGTGCTGGCCGATATGGCGCTCGACGTTGCCGCCGCTACTGCGCTGTCGTTCCGGCTGGCGCGCTCCTTCGACGAGGCGGCCGGCGACCGCGGCGAGGCGGCCTTCGCGCGCGCCATGACGCCGGTCGTCAAATACTGGGTCTGCAAGATTGCGCCGCCGCTGCTCTATGAAGCGATGGAGTGCCTCGGCGGCAATGGCTATGTCGAGGAGGGGCCGCTCGCCCGCTACTATCGCGAAGCTCCGGTCAACGCGATATGGGAGGGATCCGGCAACGTCATGGCGCTCGACGTGCTACGTGTGCTGGGGCGTGCACCCGGCCTGTTCGATGACGTGCTGGCCGGCATCGACCGCGATCTCGGCGCCGGCGGACGCGGCACCGTCGGCGTGCTCAAAGCGGCAATGCAGGTCGCTGCAACCGACGAGGGCTCGGCGCGGCTCTTGACCGAGCAATTGGCATTGTCGGCGGCGGCGGCAGAGCTTCGCAGGTTGGGGGCAGGGCGGATCGCCGACGCCTTCGTCGAAACGCGCCTCGCCGGCCAGTGGCGCAATACCTATGGCATGATCGATTCCCGCCATGATGCGCGCATGATCATCGATACGCTCTACCCGCCGATCAACTAAGGGCCGTCGCCCAATTCGCTGCCGCTCTCGCGAGCCTGTGGATGGCCGTTAACCTTAACGAATGGTTTCCATTGCGGCGGCCGGTGGCAAAGCCCAGTGTTATGGTTAAGGCAAGGATTGTTCAGCTTGAGCGGCTTTGCCCTGCGAAGCAGGAGCGTCATGCGGCATATTCTGAGCTCTTTTCTGGCATTGCATTGGGCGGCCGTTTTCGCCCTGCTGGCGTTCATTTGCATCGACGGGAATCGAGGCGTGGCGACGGCCCTTGGCGTACTGGGCGTTCCCGTCCAGAACACTCGATTTGCCGATCTCGAAAACGCCGTCGTCGTGGCGCCGCTCGCCGTGGCACTGCTTGTCGTCGCGGTGCTGTTCTGCTGGGCCTTTGTTGAAGCACTGACCAGCGACACGACCAACCCGGATCCCGCCGACAGCGTCATGCGAATCGCCTTCATTTCCGCCTTAGGCGTGCTGTCGCTGATCGTCATCGGCGGCGCCGCGCAAGGTATCAATGGGCTGTTCATGATTGTCGCGGTGCAATTGGCGGCACTTCTGGCGTCCTATGTCGCGGTGCTCGCGGAGCGGCGGTCGACCGTTGCCGCGGCAGCTCCAGGGACCGGCGAAATCCGAGCGGCCGCGCATGTCATGGCCAAGGCAGCGGCGCATAATTCCTCGCTTGCCCGCATTTCCGGCCGGCTGGATTCGAGGGATGACCGCTGATGCGCACCTTGTTCGCGCTGTGGGCGGCTCCGCTCCTCTTGTTTTGGGGCTGGTTCTTTCTGTCGCTCAACGACATCAATTTCGGCTATGTCATGCTGAGCCGCCAATTACACGATCTCGTCTTCCAGCTCTATGGACAGATGCTCGGCGTCGATCCGGCGCTCATTCCGGGCATGGTGGCGAAAGCTTGCGTATTCGACGGCGTGCTGCTGGTGGCGTTCTGGGCATTTCGCCGCCGCAAGACGATTGGTGGCTGGATCACGGCGATGCGCAACCGCTATTTCGACCAGGCATCGACGCCGAGCGCCTGAAGCCGGTCGAGAACGCCCTGGAGGATGAAAGCGGCCGCCGCTGAATCGATCTTGCCGGCGCGTTTCTTGCGGGAAAAATCCATCTCGATCAGTGTTCGCTCGGCCGCCACCGTCGACAGCCTTTCGTCCCAAAAGACGAACGGCAGATCGGTCAATCCAGCCATGTTGCGGACGAAAGCGCGGGATTTTTGGGCGCGCGGGCCTTCCGAGCCGTCCATGTTGATGGGGAGGCCGATTGCCACGGCGCCGGCATTCTCCTTCTGCAACAGGGCGAGCAGCACTGCGGCATCGAGCGAGAATTTCTTGCGCATGATGACGGGGCGCGGGTGCGCGAACGACAAGCCGCGGTCCGAAACCGCCACGCCGATCGTTTTGTCGCCAAGGTCGAGACCGGCCAGGGTCTTGCCGCCGCCCAGCCGGGCCGGCAACTCCTCGATGGTGATGATGCCCAACGGCTTTTCCTTTGACCGCGACGCCGCACGTCCTATACGCGCAAAGCGTGCGCGGCACTTTAATTTCGCCGTCGGCGTTCTATCCTCTACCGAAGCAAAAATCGAGGAAAGCATTGATGAAACTGACCTGGTACGGACATTCGGCATTCAGAATCGAAATCGAAGGCGCGAAAATCCTCATCGACCCCTATCTGGTCGGCAATCCGTCATGGGCGGGCGGCTGGGAAGGGCCGGCCGAAGGGATCACGCACGTGTTGCTCACCCATGGCCACAGTGACCACATCAGCGGCGCCGTCGAAGTGCTCAAGAAGAGCGGCGCGATGCTGGTCGCCAATTTCGAGATTTGCATGTACCTGGTCGGCAAGGGTGTCGGTGACAAGCAGATCAATCCCGGCAATATCGGCGGCACCGTCGATTGCGGCGGCTTCACCACCACCTTCGTTCAGGCTCTGCATTCATCGTCCTTTCCGGGCGAGGGTGGCCAGAATACCTATCTCGGCAATCCGGGCGGGCTCGTCCTGCACTTTCCCGAGGACAAGACGCTTTATCATATGGGCGACACCGACATTTTTTCCGACATGGCGCTGATCAACGAGTTGCACGAACCGAAGATCGGCATCGTGCCGATCGGCGACCGCTTCACCATGGGTGGCGCGGTAGCAGCCCTTGCCTGCCAGCGTTTCTTCAAGTTCGAGACGGTCGTTCCCGCTCACTTCGGCACATTTCCGATGATCGATCAGACCGCCGACAAATTCGTGGCCGGGCTGGATGGATCGGGTGTGAAAGTTGCGTTGCCGAAGATCGGCGAGACGATTACGCTGTAAAGAAAGCCGGTCCGGAACGATACGATGCGCTTGAGAAATTCTCTTTGCATTTCAATGCTGGTTGCCGCGTCGCCGACGCTGGCCGCGGAAAATTTCATCGAGGGCGTCTATCTGCAATCGGAGGACCTCTGCGCGCAGGCCAAAAAGGATACGCTGCAGACGGTGATCGAGGGCGGCAATATCGTGCTGTCGGCAAATGGCCTGGAAAGCATCGAATATAATTGTGAATTCCTGCAGATCACCAAAGCGACACGCTCACCGAGCTGGGCGGTGACCGCTATATGCCAGGAGCCGGGCTACGTCTTTCCCGATGTTCTCTCACTGACACAGATGAGCCCGAAGCAGATCGACCTGGTATCGGTTCGGCCTGCCGCCGACGAAGGCGAGCAGAGCGGCAACGGCGGCAGTTATTTCCTCTGCGACGGCGTGGCGATGCCATAGGGCAGTTGAAGGCACGATGCATGTTGCGTGGCACGCGCCGCGCCGCTATAGCGCTGGTTTTCCCCGAGGCACAAACATGTCCGTTGATATAAAAACTGTGAAGCGCGTCGCGCATCTTGCCCGTATTGCGGTGAGCGAGGAGGATGCAGAGCGCATGACCGGCGAATTGAACGCCATTTTGGGCTTTGTCGAGCAGTTGAACGAGGTCGATGTTTCCGGCGTCGAGCCGATGACCTCGGTCACGCCGATGGCAATGAAAAAGCGCCAGGACGTCGTCACCGACGGCGGCAAGGCAGCCGACATCGTCGCCAATGCACCGGCGACCGAAGAAAATTTCTTCCTTGTGCCGAAGGTCGTGGAGTAGCAGGCCGATGGCAATCGACATCGCGGCTGAGACGCCGCTGCAGGACGATGTGCGTGGGCTGATCGAGGAGCTCAACGCCACATTGCTGGAGCTGACGCCGCCAGAGCATTGCTACCACTTGACGGTCGAGCAGATGGCGGACCGCAACACGACCGTCTTCATCGCCCGCGACAACGGCCTTGCCATCGGGTGCGGCGCACTGAAGCGCCACGATGCTGTCGTAGGCGAGGTCAAGCGCATGTATACGCGACCGTCGCATCGCGGCCACAAGATCGGCGCGAAGATTGTCGAGCGTATCGAGGCGCTGGCGCGCCAAGAAGGGCTTAAGCGTCTGGTGCTGGAGACGGGCGACCGTCATCCCGCCGCCTGGACCGTCTACGAACGCGCCGGTTTTTCGCGCTGCGGCCCGGTACTGGATTATCCCGATTCCGAGTGGTCGGTGTTTTACGAAAAGAGCCTTGCCTGATGAGCGACCTTACCCAGCTGACGATTTCGCAGGCCCGCGCCAAATTGCGCTCCAGGGAGATCACCGCCACCGAAATCACCGAGGCTTATCTATCGGCGGTCGAGCGAGCCAATCCGGCGCTCAATGCCTACGTCGTGGTCACCGACGACAAGGCGCGCGACATGGCCAAGACCTCCGACGCGAAACTGGCCAAGGGCGAGGGCGGGTCGCTTGAGGGTATCCCGCTCGGCATCAAGGATCTGTTCGGCACCGAAGGCGTCCACACCCAGGCCTGCAGCCATGTGCTGGACGGCTTCAAGCCGTGCTACGAATCGACGGTCACCGCCAATCTGTGGGCGGATGGTGCCGTCATGCTCGGCAAGCTCAACATGGACGAGTTCGCCATGGGCTCGTCCAACGAGACCTCGCATTACGGGCCGGTCATCAACCCGTGGCGGCGTTCGCGCCTCGACACGGTGGTGATGCCGACGACACATCAGGGCGAGGGCGGCTTCGTTTCGGCGGGCGGCACCAGGACCGCGCGCACGTTGGACAATGCCCAACTGGTGCCGGGCGGTTCGTCCGGAGGCTCGGCGTCAGCCGTCTCGGCCTTCCTGTGCGCCGGCGCTACCGCGACCGACACCGGCGGCTCGATCCGCCAGCCCGCCGCCTTCACCGGCACGGTCGGCATCAAGCCGACCTATGGCCGCTGCTCGCGCTGGGGGATCGTAGCTTTCGCCTCTTCGCTCGACCAGGCCGGGCCGATCGCGCGCGACGTCCGCGATGCCGCGATCCTGTTGAAGTCGATGGCTTCGGTCGACCCGAAGGACACGACGTCCGTCGACCTGCCGGTGCCGGACTACGAGGCGGCGATCGGCCGCCCGATCAAAGGCATGAAGGTCGGCATCCCAAAGGAATATCGTGTCGACGACATGCCCGCGGAGATCGAGGCGCTGTGGCAGAAAGGCATTGCCTGGCTGCGGGATGCCGGCGCCGAGATCGTCGATATCTCGCTGCCGCACACAAAATATGCGCTGCCGGCCTATTACATCGTGGCGCCGGCCGAAGCCTCGTCCAACCTCGCCCGTTACGATGGCGTCCGCTATGGCTTGCGCGTGCCCGGCAAGGACATTGTCGACATGTATGAAAAGACCCGCGCCGCCGGCTTCGGGCGGGAGGTCAAGCGCCGCATCATGATCGGCACCTATGTGCTTTCCGCCGGCTACTACGATGCCTACTATCTGCAGGCGCAGAAGGTTCGAACCCTGATCAAGCGTGACTTCGAAAATGTGTTTGCAGCAGGCGTCGACGTCATCCTGACGCCGGCAACGCCTTCCGCTGCCTTCGGCATCGCCGACGAGGACATGGCCGCCGACCCGGTCAAGATGTATCTCAATGACATTTTTACGGTGACGGTGAACATGGCCGGCTTGCCCGGCATAGCGGTTCCAGCCGGGCTCGACGCCAAGGGGCTGCCGCTCGGCCTGCAGCTGATCGGCCGGCCTTTCGACGAGGAGACGCTGTTCCAGACCGCCCACGTCATCGAACAGGCGGCCGGCACATTTCAGCCGGAAAAATGGTGGTAGGATCGTTTCTCATCTGAGGGGTGAGGGATGTTCTTCTATGTCTCCAAGGTTCTGTGGCTCTTCGTCCAGCCGCTTAATCTCGCGATCATCCTGCTGCTGGCTGGATTGCTTGCGGCATTGGTCGGGCGCAAGAGGCTGTTTGCCACCGGCAGCGTGCTGGCATTCCTTGTCCTTGGACTCTCGGCGTGGACCTCGCTCGGCGCAGTGATGCTTAATCCGCTCGAGGAGCGTTTCCCTAGGCCAGCCCTGCCGGAACGAGTTGACGGAATCATTGTGCTCGGCGGCGGTATGGAGAGCGCCATCAACTTCGTCCGCAGCGGCTATGAACTCAACGCCAGTGGCGATCGAATGGTCGAGGCAGCGGTGCTGGCACTGCGTTTTCCGACAGCTAAGGTCGTCATTTCAGGTGGCCCCATTGCAATGGTCCGCGAAGACGAGGGCGATGCGGCGACAGCTCCACGCCTGTTCACTGCGCTCGGCGTGACGGCCGATCGGCTGATCCTTGAGGGCAAATCACGCAACACCTACGAGAATGCGGTCTTCACCAAACAACTGATCACGCCAAAGCCGGGCGAGACCTGGCTGCTGGTGACCTCGGCCTTCCACATGCCACGCGCCAAGGCGCTGTTCGACAAAGCCGGTTTTGCGACGGTTCCGTGGCCGGTCGACTACCGCACCTCCGGCAGGGAAGGCATCGGCCTGTTCCGCACGGATGCCAACGAAGCACTGCAGACCACAACCATCGCGACCCGTGAATGGATCGGGCTGATTGCCTACTGGCTGTCGGGCCGGATAGACCGGCCTTTTCCGGCGCCGGATGTTGGGCCGGGCGGCTGACCGAGCACCGCCTGCCGCGCCGCCGAGAAAAACTGGCGGCGCACCAGCACCGCCAGGAGCAGCAGCGTCGACAGGACGAACACCGCGGGATCGACGAACCAGCCAAGATAGCCAATCGAGAAGAACACGCCGCGCAGGCCCGAATTGAAATGCTTTCCGGCCAACATGTTCATGCGCGCGGCACGCCACACCGCCGTTTCGGTGACCGGATTGCGCGACGCCTCGCCATGCGGAATCGGCACGGCGCCGATCAGGATCGAGCAATAGTTGAACAGCCGGTAAGCCCAGCCGAATTTGAAGAAGGAAAAGGCCAGGATCAGCACCAGCCCGAGCACCTTCGTCTGGAAGGCTGCGCGTGAGGACGTGGCGCCAAACGGCAGGTCGCTCAGCACGGTCAGAACCTGATCGGAGGCGCCGAGCAGGGCAAAACAGCCGCCGATCGCAATCAGCGAACTGGAGGCAAAGAAGGCGGTCCCCTGTTGCAGCCCGCTCATGATAGCGGTGTCGACGATGCGGATCTCGCGTTCGGCCATGGTCTGCATCCAGGCCTCGCGCTGCGTGTTCATAGCCCTCGTCAGCGACATGCGGCTGACCAGCATTCCATCGGCGGCGAGCGTATGCAGCACCCACGCGGTAAGGAAGAACCCCAGCGCCGCAAGGTCGGCCGTCGATAGGTGAAAGGAATCGCTCATGCGTTGCTTTTACCACAGGCGGCAGTAATGCTTCGATGGCCGAAGTTGGAATGTCGCTGCCGGAGCAAACAAGGTCGGCAGGCGCAGCGCCGCAATCTTCAAAACAGCGGAAAACATCATGGGAATTCCTATATGTAGACCTCAACAGGGTCCCAGGAGAAAACACCCACGTGTTCCTTTCGGTTTTCGACTTGTTCAAGATCGGCATCGGCCCATCGAGTTCGCACACGATGGGGCCGATGACGGCCGCGCGGCGGTTTCTCGACGAGATTGCGGGAGACGACTGGCCGCGCCCGGCCGGCGCCAAGATCGACCGGATCGCTGCCAGCCTGCATGGCTCGCTCGCCTACACCGGCATCGGCCATGGCTCCGACCGAGCCGTGGTGCTCGGCCTCGCGGGCCAGACGCCGCAGACGGTGGATCCCGACCTAGCAGACGGCATCGTCGCTGGCATCGCCGCCGAGAAACGGATTTCGCCGCCCGGCCATCCGTCCTACCGTTTCGACCCGGCAACGGATCTGGTGCTGGATCGCAAGACGCCGCTGCCGGGTCACGCCAACGGCATGGCGTTCTCTGCCCATGATGCCGGCGACCGGTTGCTGCTGAGGCGCGTCTACTATTCGATTGGCGGCGGCTTCGTAGTGTCCGAGGAAGAACTGCAGCGGATGAAAGCGAGGGGCTCGGCGACAACCGAAGGCAAGAAGGTTCCGTATCCGTTCAGGAACGCCGTCGAAATGCTGTCCATGGCAGCGAAAAGCGGGCTTTCCATTGCCGAGATGAAGCGCGTCAACGAGGAGACACAGATGTCGCGCGGGGAGCTCGACGCCGGCCTCGACGGCATCTGGAGCGCCATGAAGGGCTGCATCGAGCGCGGCCTGTCGCAAGACGGCATCATGCCGGGCGGACTCAAGGTGCGCCGCCGTGCCCGGATGCTGCACGACAAGCTGCAGGAGCAATGGCAGCAGAACCGGCCTAACCCGCTGCTCGCCAACGACTGGCTGTCGATCTATGCGATGGCGGTCAATGAGGAGAACGCTGCCGGCGGCCGTGTCGTCACCGCGCCAACCAATGGGGCGGCCGGCACTCTGCCCGCAGTGCTGCGCTACTGGTTGCATTTCCATCCCGAAGCCGACCAGCCCAGCATCCGCGATTTCCTGCTGACGGCGGCGGCCGTCGGCGGCATCATCAAAACCAATGCTTCGATCTCGGGGGCGGAAGTCGGCTGCCAGGGCGAGGTCGGTTCGGCTTCGGCAATGGCTGCGGCGGGATTGTGCGCCATCATGGGCGGCACGCCCGAGCAGGTCGAGAATGCTGCCGAGATCGCGCTGGAACATCATCTCGGCATGACCTGCGATCCGGTCGGCGGCCTGGTGCAGGTGCCGTGTATCGAGCGCAACGCGCTTGGTGCCGTCAAGGCGGTGACCGCCGCTTCGCTGGCCATCAAGGGCGACGGCGTTCATTTCGTGCCGCTCGATGCCGCGATCGAGACGATGCGCCAGACCGGCCTCGACATGAACGAAAAGTACAAAGAAACCAGCCTTGGCGGATTGGCCGTCAATGTCGTGGAGTGCTGAGCGCCAATCTGGCGGCATGGACCACCACTGTGGAGAAGTCGATCAGACCGTTGACGCGTTCGCGTGCTGGACTAAACCTTAAACGATGTCTCTCAATCTCATAAAGCTTTGCGTCGGCTGTGACAGCGTCGAGGATCTGGAAGAGTGGATTGCCTTCCGTCTCGACGAGCGGCGCCGCGCCGGCGAACCGGCCGAGCACTACCACACCACCCGCATGGTGCCGACGCGTGGCGCCGAGATTACCGACGGCGGCTCGCTCTACTGGGTGATCAAGGGCAATGTCCAATGCCGCCAGCTGATCACCGAAATCCGGCCCTTCACCGATGACGAGGGCATCGGCCGTTGCCATCTGATCCTCGATCCCGAGGTCGTGCGCACTGACTGGCAACCGCGCCGTGCATTCCAGGGGTGGCGCTACCTGAAGCCGGCGGACGCGCCGGCCGATCTCGGCAAGGGCAAAGCCGGGCTGATCGAGATGCCGCCGAAGCTCAGGCGTGAGCTTGCCGATCTCGGCCTGCTCTGACGCCGAGAAGCGCAACGCCAAGACCACCAGCCGAAGCGCTGTCCGCAGGTGCCATCATCACAGGTCCTCCAGGTCGCCTCATCTGGGCTTGCAAGCCGGGGGACAACGCCACATCTTGAATGTCATGAGCGACAAGAAGCAGCCCGTGCCTGCAAGGGCCAATCCTGCGCCGGTCGAGTCTCAATCGAGCACCGGCGAGATCGACGCGTTTCTCCGTCAGGCAAGGACGCTCGCTGCATCCGCCACCTGTTCAGGCAGGCTGATCCTGTCCCTCGACGCGACAATGAGCCGCCAGCCGACCTGGGATCTCGCCTGTGCGCTGCAGGCCGAGATGTTCGACGCCGTCGGCAAGGCCGGGGCGCTCAAGGTTCAACTTGTCTATTTTCGCGGCCTTGGCGAGTGCCGCTCATCCGCATTCGTCACCGATACCGCAGCTCTGAAACAGCTGATGACGCGCATCAACTGCCGCAGCGGCCGTACCCAGATCGGCAAGGTGCTCGCCCACGCGCTGAAACAGACGGCGGCGGCCAAGGTCAACGCGCTGGTCTATATCGGCGACGCGATGGAAGAAAACATAGATGATCTGGCCGAAAAGGCCGGCAGCCTCGGTCTGCACGGCGTTCCTGTCTTCGTCTTTCAGGAGGGCCATGATGCCGCTGCGGAAAAGGCGTTCAAGGAAATTGCGCGGCTGTCGAAAGGGGCCTGGTTCAGGTTCGATCGGCGGGCTGCCGCGACGTTGGCCGGCCTGCTTTCGTCCGTCGCCGTGTTTGCCACCGGCGGGCTGAAGGCACTGGAGGCCCGGGGCAGGCCGGAAGACCGACTGATGATCGAGCATATGCGGGGCGGCGGAAACTGATGGGCGCGATTATCGCTTTCGTAGCATTGCTTCTGGTGTTTCTCGGCATGCTCACCATCTTCCTGCGCGCCGATCCGGCGAAGCTTGCAGGCGGCATGAGGACGCTTGGACCTGTGCTGCTCGGGCTGGTCGGCGTCGCCGTGCTGCTGGTCGGGCGCGAGGGCATCGGGGGCTTGATCCTGTCGGCTGCGCTCGCCTGGTACGGCTCCATGCGCATGAATCGGCCGGCAGCCAAACTGGCGGCGGGCAAGCGTTCGACAGTTCGTACGGCGGCGCTTGAGATGGAACTCGATCACGATACCGGCGGCCTCGAAGGCCTTGTGCTGGCCGGGCGCCATGAAGGCAAGATGCTTGGCTCGATGGGGCTTGCCGAATTGCAGCAACTCTATCGCGAACTCTCCGGCGATCCGGAGAGCCGCCAATTGCTAGAGACGTATCTTGACGGCCGATTTCCCATCTGGCGCAAAGACGCTGATGCGAATGGTGGCGAAGGGCTGGGTGTTGCGCCAAGTTCTGGCGCCATGACTAAGGAGGAGGCCTACAAGATCCTTGGTCTTGAAGCGGGGGCTGCCGCGGCGGATGTCCGCAAGGCGCACCGCCGCCTGATGCAGCGCCTGCACCCCGATATCGGTGGCACGTCCTTCCTGGCGGCGCGGATCAATGAAGCCAAGGACGTCTTGCTCTCCAATCACAACTAGTCTCCTTCGACGCAAAAACTTCGGGACAGATATCGTTTCGCGCGCCGCTTACTGCTGGACGGCGTAGCACTCGATCTTCTTCTTTTTCAAAGCGTTGCAGGCTTTCCAGGCAGCCGTCTTCGAACCGAAACCACCGAACCGGGCGCGGTAGTAGGTGACACCGTCCTTGTCGAAGGCGACGGTGAAACCGGAGGCATCGGTCAGAACGGAGGGCGCCTGCTTCGTCGCTTTGTCGAGGAAAGCCTTCGCTTCGGCCTGTTTTGGCGAAGAGGCGACCTGTATTGCCCAGCCGGATGGCACCGACGCCGTGCTGACCGGATCGACCTCTGCCGCCGGTTCGGCATAGGCTGCGGCGACCCGGGCTGTCGCCACGTCGTCCACCGTCGACACAGCCGTCGTCTTGACCCTCTTGGCCTGAACGACCGGAGCGGTCTCTTCAACGACGGGCGCATTTTCCTCGACAAGAGAGGCAACGGCATCGTCGTCCGGCTTACTGTCCGGTGTCGGCGCGTCATGCTTCGGTAGAAGCACCATGGCCAAGGCTGAAATCGGATTGCCGCCGCCGGCCTTGGCAATCAGCACGCCGCCGCCGCGCGACGACGCCTGCGGCATGTAGGCATTGATCAACCCGGCCATCTGGCTGTCGCGGCTGCCGCCGGACCTGCCGCCCATGACCACCGCTACGATGCGCCGATCGCCATCCGAGACCGAGGAGACCAGATTGTAACCGGAGGCGCGGGTGTAACCGGTCTTGATGCCGTCGACGCCCTTGATGCGTCCGAGCAGACGATTGTGGCCGTTGATGCGCTGCCGCCCGTAAAGAAAGGAGCGCTGCGAGAAATAGCCGTAATATTGCGGGAAATGCTCTCTCAGGGCGATGCCGAGCATCGCCATGTCGCGCGCGGTCGTGAACTGGCCGGGATCAGGCAAGCCGTTGGCGTTGCGGAAAACGGTTCCCCTCATGCCCAGCGCCCGCGCCTTGGCGGTCATCATGCGGGCGAAATTGGCTTCGTTGCCGCCGAGCGTCTCGCCAAGCGCCGTTGCGGAATCGTTTGCCGATTTGGTCACCATCGACAGGATCGCGGTCTCGACCGTGACCGAGCCGCCCCGCTTGACGCCGAGCTTCGTCGGCGGTTCGGCAGCGGCATTGGCCGAGAACACGACCGGGGAATTCTTGCTGATCCTGCCCTTCGCCAACGCCTCGAACGTCAGATAGAGCGTCATCATCTTGGTAAGCGAAGCCGGATAGCGCCGGCCATCGGCATCCGACGAATAAAGCACCTTGCCGGTCTTGGCATCGATGACGATGGCCGCCGACTTGGCCGCCATGGATGAAGCCGCGTCCGCGACGACGAAGCTCATCGCCATGGCGAGGATCATGATCGTTTTGAAGGGGGACACGGATTTGGAAACGAAGCCCGACAACGCCTTACGCACTGATAGTTCCTTTGAATTTCCGTTGCCTTGGAGGCGGCAAAGGGTCCTGCCTCACCTCCGGCCACGCTAACGCAGGCAGCGTTACCAATCCGTTTATGGTAACCGCCGCGTTCACCATTTTCTGTGGGATTGAGCTTCTCTTTATTCGAATCTTAGCGAATGCCGGCAGCTCACGATCCGCATTGCCGCGGGAATCTTGACTTTTGTGCACTGCACAATATATTTACACGCATTGCACAACGCGGCCCGGACAAGCCGCGTCTATCATCCAAGGCAACCGTTCAAGGGAATGCGTGAAATGACCCAGACCTATGAAGATTTCAGCAAATACGGCAAGGAATTTGCGGACACCGGATTGAAGAGCTTCGCCTCGCTGTCCAAGGGGGCGCAGGCTATCGCCGCCGAGGCGGGTGAGTACACCAAGAAAAGCTTCGAAGCCGGTAGCGCCGCTGTCGAGAAGCTCTTTTCCGCCAAGTCGCTGGACAAGGCGATCGATATCCAGTCCGACTATGCCAAGCAGTCCTATGAGAGCTTCGTCACCGAGGCCACCAAGCTTGGCGATCTCTATGCCGAACTCGCCAAGGAAGCTTACAAGCCGTTCGAATCGATCGTCGCCAAGGCGAAGTAAATTCGACGAACATTCCGAGCCGGCCCTTGGGCTTGCAAAGACAGACCCGGTCGCGAACGCGCGGCCGGGTTTTTTCATGCCGGCCCGAAATCGGGGGCCTGCGGTCTTCACGATTTGAAAAATCGGTCAAGTTTGGCCACCTAGCCATATTGTCAGCTAAACAGAAGGGCTTAAAATCGTCCATCGAACACCTACATGTCGAGCATGCATGAGGATTCGAAAGAGGCAGGACTACGTGACTATAGGTTTGACTGCCACGAGCTACGTGGTGCGAATGCAGAACGGCAGCAACGGCAATGAGGCCGGTCGCGGCACGGCCGTCATCACGCGCACAAAAACCAAGACCAAGAAGCCCAGTCTGTATCGGGTCCTCATTCTTAACGACGACTACACACCCATGGAATTCGTGGTCCACGTGCTGGAGCGCTTTTTCCAGAAGGACCGCGAAGCCGCCACACGCATAATGCTTCATGTTCACAATCATGGGGTGGGCGAGTGCGGGGTCTATACATTCGAAGTGGCCGAGACCAAAGTGTCTCAGGTCATGGATTTCGCCCGACAGAATCAGCATCCGCTGCAATGCGTGATGGAGAAGAAGTGAGGTAACATGCCGGCTTTCTCCCAAGGCCTGGAAAAGGCGCTTCACCAAGCGCTGACGCTCGCCAATGAGCGGCACCATGAATATGCAACCCTTGAACATTTGCTGCTCGCCCTGATCGACGACACCGAGGCGGCCGCTGTCATGCGTGCCTGCAACGTCGATCTCGACGAGTTGAAGCATACGGTCCTCACCTATATCGACACCGAGCTCGACAACCTCGTCACCGGCTACGATGAAGATTCCAAGCCGACTGCCGGTTTCCAGCGCGTCATCCAGCGCGCGGTGATCCATGTGCAGTCGTCAGGCCGCGAGGAAGTGTCCGGCGCCAACGTGCTCGTCGCCATCTTCGCCGAGCGCGAGAGCCACGCCGCTTACTTCCTGCAGGAACAGCAGATGACCCGCTACGACGCGGTCAACTACATCTCGCATGGCATCGCCAAGCGCCCCGGCGCTTCCGAGACGCGGACGCCGCGCGGCGCCGACGACGAGCAAGGCAGCCAGAGCGGAGCCGAGCCGCAAGAGGAAGGCGGCAAGAAGAAGCAGCAGCAGGACGCGCTGACTGCCTATTGCGTCAACCTGAACAACAAGGCCAAGGCCGGCAAGATCGATCCATTGATCGGTCGCGAGAGCGAGATCAACCGGACCATCCAGGTGCTGTGCCGCCGCTCCAAGAACAACCCGCTCTATGTCGGTGATCCTGGCGTCGGCAAGACGGCAATCGCCGAAGGCCTCGCCAAGCGCATCGTCGAGGGCGACGTTCCCGAAGTGCTGCACAATGCCACCATCTTCGCGCTCGACATGGGCACGTTGCTGGCCGGCACCCGCTATCGCGGCGATTTCGAGGAGCGGCTGAAGCAGGTCGTCAAGGAGCTCGAGGATTATCCCGGCGCCGTGCTGTTCATCGACGAAATCCACACGGTGATCGGGGCGGGGGCCACCTCCGGCGGGGCCATGGATGCGTCGAACCTGTTGAAGCCGGCGCTGTCTTCGGGCGCGATCCGCTGCATCGGCTCGACCACCTACAAGGAGTTCCGCCAGTTCTTCGAGAAGGACCGCGCGCTGGTGCGGCGCTTCCAGAAGATCGACGTCAACGAGCCGACTGTCGAGGACGCCATCGAGATCATGAAGGGCCTCAAGCCCTATTTCGAGGAGTTCCACAAGGTCCGCTACACGAGCGAGGCGATCAAGGCTTCGGTCGAGCTCTCGGCGCGTTACATCAACGACCGCAAGCTGCCGGACAAGGCGATCGACGTGATCGACGAGACCGGCGCCTCGCAGATGCTCGTGCCGGAAGCCAAGCGCAAGAAGACCATCGGTATCAAGGAGATCGAAGCGACGATCGCCACGATGGCGCGTATCCCGCCGAAGACGGTTTCCGCCGACGACGAGAAGGTGCTGCAAGGCCTCGACATCGAGTTGAAGCGCGTCGTCTACGGCCAGGACACCGCGATCACCGCGCTGACTTCGGCCATCAAGCTGGCGCGGGCCGGCCTGCGGGAACCGGAAAAGCCGATCGGCTCGTACCTGTTCTCGGGTCCGACCGGTGTCGGCAAGACGGAAGTGGCCAAGCAACTCGCCGCGTCGCTCGGCGTGGAGCTGATCCGCTTCGACATGTCGGAGTATATGGAACGCCACACCGTTTCGCGGCTGATCGGTGCCCCTCCCGGCTATGTCGGGTTCGACCAGGGCGGCCTTCTGACCGACGGCGTCGACCAGCATCCGCATTGCGTGCTGTTGCTGGACGAAGTCGAGAAGGCGCATCCGGACCTGTTCAACATCCTGTTGCAGGTCATGGACCACGGCAAGCTGACCGACCATAACGGCAAGCAGATCGACTTCCGCAATGTCATCCTGATCATGACCACCAATGCGGGCGCGTCCGATGCGCAGCGCGCGGCCATCGGTTTCGGTTCGACCAAGCGCGAAGGCGACGATGTCGAAGCGATCAACCGGCTGTTCACGCCGGAGTTCCGCAACCGTCTCGATGCGATCATTCCGTTCGGCTCGCTGCCGGTGCCGGTCATCCATCAGGTGGTGCAGAAGTTCGTCATGCAGCTGGAAGCGCAGCTTTCCGAGCGCGGCGTGACATTCGACCTGTCGCAGGATGCAATCGCATGGCTGGCCGACAAGGGCTATGACGAGCGCATGGGCGCCCGGCCGCTTGGCCGTGTCATCCAGGAGCACATCAAGAAGCCGCTGGCCGACGAGGTGCTGTTCGGCAAGCTCAAGAAGGGCGGCACGGTGCGTGTCACCGTCGAGAAGAAGGAAACCGGCGAGACCGGCCTGAAGCTCGAATCGCTCGCCGACGAGGCGCCGGTGAAGCCGAAGAAGGAAGAGCCGGACGACGCGCCGAAGGCCAAGAAGGCGGTGGCGAAAAAGCCCGCCGCGAAAAAGGCGGTGGCGCAGAAGCCGGAGCCCAAAGGTAAGGACGGCGGCAAGCGCAGCCTTGTGCCGCAACTGCCGCGTAAGAACTGACGAACCAGCCAGTAAAAAAGCCCCGGAAACGGGGCTTTTTTTGTGACACCTTCCGGTTAACCGCCCGGCGCCCGCCAGAGCGGTTGCACCGGTTCAGCTTGCCAGCGCCATCCGTATCTTGCCGGCGTTTTCGGCCAGGACTTCAGGCTTTTCCATCTGTCCGCTGTGCGGTTTCAGGGGAATGCCCTCGAAGCGCGGAATGACATGGACGTGAAGGTGAAAGATAGTCTGCCCCGAAGCTGGTTCGTTGAACTGCATAACCGTGACGCCATCGGCATCGAAGGCCTTCTTTACGGCCCGCGCAACTTTCTGGACGTGAGCGAAGAGCGGGCCAAGCACCGCCGGATCCGCGTCAAGCAAGTTGCGCGACGGCGCTTTCGGCACCACCAGCGTGTGACCCTGTCCTTGCGGCATCACATCCATGAAGACAATGACCGCGTCATCCTCGTAGACGCGGTGCGAAGGGATTTCTCCGCGCAGGATTTTGGCGAAGATGTTGCTGCTGTCATAGGTTGCTTCGGCCATGGCGCGCGCTCCGGTTCTTGGCTCGCTGTCTGGTGTAGCGAAGCTGTTCCGGGCGGGCAAGACGATCGGTCGACATCGGCCGTGCCGGCCCGCTCGGCTGAGCGATTGGGGCTCGCTACTCTACTGCGCCATGTCCTTGCGGAACGGGGTGTGCTCTTCCAGATATTCGCTCATCCGCTCGACTTCGCGCCGCTCGCGCTGGAGATAGTCGGCCACTGCATTGCGCAGACCTGGATGGGCGATGTAGTGCGCCGAATGCATCGTCACGGGCCGGTAGCCGCGCGCCAGCTTGTGCTCGCCCTGCGCACCGGCTTCAACCACCTTCAGCTTGCGCGAGATGGCGAAATCGATCGCCTGATGGTAGCAGACCTCGAAATGCAGGAACGGGTGGTCCTCGATGCAGCCCCAATTGCGGCCGTAGAGCGCGTCTGAACCGATGAAGTTGATGGCACCTGCAATGTAGCGCCCGCTGCGTTTGGCCATGACCAGCAGGATGTCGTCGGCCATGCGTTCGCCGATAAGTGAGAAGAAATCGCGGTTGAGGTAGGGCCGGCCCCATTTCCTGCTGCCGGTATCCATGTAGAACGCGAAAAAGTCGTCCCAGGCCTTTTCGGTCAGATCCTTGCCGGTCAGCCAGTCGATCGAGATGCCGTCGGCGAGGGCCTCGCGCCGCTCTTTCTTCATTGCCTTGCGCTTGCGCGAGGCTAACGTTGTGAGAAAATCGTCGTAGCTCGAAAAGCCTTCGTTGAAGAAGTGAAACTGCTGGTCGGTGCGATGCAGGAAGCCGGCCGCCGCCAATACCTGGACGTCGTCCTCCGGCGCGAAAGTAACATGCGCGGAAGACACGCCGAGCTTATCCGTCACCGCCTTCAGGCCGGTCGCAAGACCGGCCTTGACGGTGGGGATGTCCTCGCCCCTGCCGACCAGCAGGCGAGGGCCGGTGACGGGTGTGAACGGCACCGCGCATTGCAGCTTCGGATAGTAGCGCCCGCCGGCGCGTTCGAACGCGTCCGACCAGCCATGGTCGAAGACATATTCGCCCTGGCTGTGCGACTTCAGATAGCAGGGGACCGCTCCGAGCAACATGCCTCGCGCGGTTTCCAGCCTGAGGTGATGGCCTTGCCAGCCTGTGCGCCGAACAGCGCAGCCGGAATCTTCCAGCGCGCTCAAAAAAGCGAATGAGACAAGCGGGTTGTAGCCGTATTCTGCATCGCCGCGTGTAGTGCCGCCGAGGCTGTCCCATTCAGCGCTGGTAAAGGCGCCGATGCCCGCGGCGATGCGGATCGACAGCTCCGCATTCGCCGTTTGTCTTTCACAGTCGTCCCCTTGATCCATGAGGCTTACTTAAGCTCGCTGCGGACCCATACAAGCCCGCTCAGGCAAGCCGTACCAGATCGGGCTCGAATCCTTCGAACGTCATCTGGTCGGCATATTTGAAGGTCAGGTCGACGGCAGGCTGGTCGTGCACGGTCCAGGTGATCACCGGCATACCGAGTCTCTCTCGCACGAAGGAGACGAACCGGTTCGGCAGGTCGCCGGCAGCGTAGGAGGTGAAGGCGATGTCATGCGCCAGCATGGCGAAATGCGCCTCGATCAGGTGGTTGTCGTTGCCGTAGGCGGTCAACCCGCCGGGTATGCCGGGTGCATATTTCGGGAACTCGCGGATCAGCCAATGGTCGAACGACATGATCGCGGTCTTGCTCTTGTAATGCTTGAGCATCTTGCCGACGCTTTCGACCAGGCCTTCGTCATGCCCGGCAGCACCTTTCAGCTCGACAACCATCGGCACACGGCCGTCGACCAGATCAAGCGCCTGCTGCAGCGTCGGCAAATGGTCGGCGGTGCCGCCGACCTTCAGCGCCGTGATCTCTGCAGCCGTACGCTGCCAGACGAAGCCGTCCTCGCCGGTCAGCCGCCGCAGATCGCCATCGTGGATGATGACGGGGACGCCGTCGGACGACAGGTGCACATCGCATTCGATCGCGTAGCCGCGCTCGGCCGCCGCAGCGAAGGCGGAAAGGGTGTTCTCCCAGCGCGTCTTGTTCATGTCGTGGAGGCCGCGATGGGCGACGGGCCGGGCGGTCAGCCAGGAAAGATCGGTCATGGTTGCAGTCCCGGTCATTCGACTTCGAAGATCGCTTCGATTTCCACTGCGGCATTAAGCGGCAGGGAGGCGGTGCCGACGGCGGAGCGAGCGTGCTTGCCACGATCGCCGAGCACGGCGGCGAGAAAATCCGAGGCGCCGTTGGCAACCAGATGCTGTTCGACAAAATCCGGTGCCGAGGCGACGAAGACGGTGATCTTCACCAAGCGACGGATTTTCTCGAGATCGCCAAGTGCCGCCTGAGCCTGGGCCAATATGTTGATCGCACAGTATTTTGCGGCTTCCTTGCCGGTCGCGGTGTCGACATCGCGGCCAAGCAGTCCGCTCGCCTGGAGCTTGCCCTCCTTGAGCGGCAACTGCCCGGCGGTGAACAGCAGATTGCCGGTCCGGCAATAGGGCACGTAATTGGCGGCGGGCGCGGCGGCGGCCGGCAGCGTCACGCCGAGATCGCTTAGCCGCTTTTCGATTGTTTCGCTCATGCTATTTCCCTATTGCTTGAAGGTGCCGCGCAGGCCGGGCCGAAATTGCTATTTTTGCCTCGCTTCCGCCACGACTTTTTTTAAGCTGGACCATCTTTCCATGCGGCTTGCCACTAGCCGCGATGATCGGAGCACCCCATGCGCGCAACGCGCCTCGCATTCAACGCCGTTCTCTTGACAGCGGCTTCCTGGGCGGCTCCCGCTTTTGCGGTGCCTGCGCTGCAGGCGCATCGTGCTGTTTACGACATTTCACTCGACAAGGCTTCAGACCGTTCCGGCATTACCGGCATCACCGGCCGCATGGTCTACGAGTTCAACGGCTCGCCTTGCGAGGGCTATACGGTAAAGTTCCGTTTGGTGACCCAGATCGTAACCAGCGACAACACAAGGCTGACCGACCAGCAGATGACCACCTTCGAGGATGGCGAGGGCAAGACCTTCTCCTTCGTGAACAAATCCTTTGTCGACCAGAACCTCGACAAGGAGGTCAAGGGTACCGCAACGAAGGAAGCCAACGGTCTCAAGGTCGATATCGACAAGCCCGAGAAGAACAGCCTGGAACTCGCGCCGACCCAGTTCCCGACCCAGCAAATGGTCGAAATGATCGGCAAGGCGGAAAAGGGCGAGCGTTTCTACGAAACCAACCTGTTCGACGGCTCTGAGGACGCCAACAAGGTGGTGACCACCACCGTCGTCGTCGGCAAGCAAGCCGATGCCGACAATGCCGATCCGGAAGCGCCGGCGCTGGCCAAGCTCGCCACCGACAAATACTGGCCGGTCGACATCGCCTATTTCGATGATGCCGACAAAGGCGGCGAGGAGGTGCCGGAATACCGGATCAGCTTCAAGCTGCACAAGAACGGCATCACGCGCGATCTCGTCATGGACTATGGCGAGTTCTCGATGACCGGCAAATTGGTCAATCTGTCACTGTTCGATCAGCCTAAGACCTGCCCGTCTAAATAAGCTCGAGTGAACGGCAAGCCGCCGGCCGCTATCCGGGATAGTAGCGCTTAATCTTGCGGGGCAAGTCGCATCGACTTGAGCATGCCGCAATTGCCTATCAACGTCTTATGACGGTATGCGCCGCGGGGGAGCAGGTTGAGCAGGATCGACGTTTTTGTGGCGCCGCGGCCCAATGCGACGCTGATCAACGCTATGACATTGGTCAACCGGATTGTCATGCTGCACGGCATTCCAGGCTTTCGCGACCTGTTGCCATTCAACCGTCTGGCCGGTTTGCGCGGCGTCGCCAATGTCCGCCACATCGATTTTCCAGAGGATGACCGGCAAAGGCTGAAGGCTTGTTGCGGCGCGGGCAAGGCGACGTTCATCACGCCCAACCATCCCGAATTCTTTACCGACTGGATGATCGACAAGGAGGTCGTCTCGCGGGTGAGCCCGCTGGCGGCATCCTGGGCCACGCACGGCGTCGTCAACGGGCTTGGCCGGCTGATGCAGAAATTCTGGTTGGCCAACAATCTGATCGCGCAAATCCCGGGCAACAGCGCGGCCGCCAAGGAACATTCGGTGGCCTGGGCGCTGAAGGGGCACGGCGTGCTCCTGCATCCCGAAGGCGGTGTCGGCTGGCATGCCAACATCATTGCCCCGCTGCTGCCGGGCGCGGTCGAAATGGGGTTCGAGGCGTTGAAGCGCGGCCGCCTGACGGATCCGGATTTCAAGGTTTGGATCGCGCCCGTGATCTGGAAGCTTGCTTTCACGGGGAATGTCGAGGCAGCGCTGGCAAAGGAATGCGCCTATGTCGAGCACAGCCTGAAAATCGAACGCCGTGCCGCCGATTCGCTGCCGGAGCGCATCCATCATATCTATGCGACGTTGCTGTCTCGCGATGAGGCTGCATATGGCCTGCGGTCCGATGAGCGGGCTTCGTATGACGCACGTCAAAAGGACCTGCTGACCGAACTCGGCCGTCGCCTTGCCGAACTTGTCTCGGTCGACGCCGGCACGCTCGACAATGCCGACCTTTTGCGCCGTTCGCGGCGCTGGCTGCGGGAAAGCACGGATGGCAGCGGAAGCCAGAAGCAGGTCCGAACGCTGGCAGATGCGATCCAGCGCCTGCAGCGTGTCGGGCCGTGGGCCTCAGCCAACCCGCGCATCACGCAGGAGGAGATCGCCGAACATTTGAAGCGGATCCGCAACGATTATTGCAAGGGTACGCTGCGCGATGCGATCAACCGTTTCGTGCCGCAGCCGGCAGGCCCACGTCGCGCCTATGTCCGGGTACCGGAGCCGCTAGGCTTGCACGCCTATCAAGGCTCCGTCGAGGAGGCACTCGCCGAACTGCACGACCGGATGCAGGAGACCGTCACCAGGACGATGACGCAACTCGAGGCTGGCGGCGGCTTCATTTTCTATGCCAATCCCTTCTATCATCGTTAGCGGTGTGTTGGTCGGCGCAAGATGAAGGAGTGCGGCAAGCCTGTGGCGGTCTATGTCGATGCGGCGATCTGGAAATGGGTCGGCCACCGCTGGTGTCATCTGCTGGCAGACGACACCGACGAGCTGCATCGCTTTGCCGGGCAGCTCGGCATCAAGCGCGCGTCCTACCAAGGACCGCCAAAGACATCCGCGCCGCACTATGACATAACCGGGTTCGAGCGCGACCGCGCAGTGCGGTTAGGCGCCATCGAGTGCAGCCGCGAGGAGATCGTCGCCGTTTTCCGGCGTGTGCGGGTGCCGAAGGGGAAGATGCGGCAATGACACCGGTGCGCTGATCGCCGCACGCTGAGCCGCAAGACGCCACAGCGCTTGCGTTTGTCGCGCTTCCCCTCTATATGCGCGCTCATTCCACACACGGACTTTGGTGTCTGCCCGGGAGAAATCCGGCTGAAACCTCCGGTGGCGTTCGAGGACAAAGTCCAAAAATGCCTGTGTCCGTGGAGGCTAACCGGAAAGGAAATAAGAATGGCTCTGCCTGATTTCAGCATGCGCCAGCTATTGGAAGCTGGCATTCACTTCGGCCACCAGACCCACCGCTGGAACCCGAAAATGGCGCCCTATATCTACGGCGCCCGCAACAACATCCACATCATCGACCTCTCGCAGACAGTGCCTTTGCTGCACCAGGCGTTGAAGCAGGTTTCCGACACTGTTGCCAAGGGCGGCCGGGTGCTGTTCGTCGGCACCAAGCGCCAGGCCTCCGACATCGTCGCCGATGCCGCGCAGCGCTCGGCCCAGTACTATGTCAACTCGCGTTGGCTCGGCGGCATGCTGACCAACTGGAAGACGATCTCGAATTCCATCCAGCGCCTGCGCAAGCTCGACGAAATGCTGGCCGGCGAGGCTCAGGGCCTGACCAAGAAAGAGCGCCTCAACCTCGACCGCGAGCGTGAGAAGCTCGACAAGGCGCTGGGCGGCATCAAGGATATGGGTTCGACGCCCGATTTGATGTTCGTGATCGACACTAACAAGGAAGCGATCGCCATTCTCGAGGCCAAGCGTCTCGGCATCCCGGTCGTTGCCATCATCGATTCCAACTGCGACCCGGACAAGATCGACTTCCCGATCCCCGGCAATGACGACGCGGCCCGCGCCATCCAGCTGTATTGCGATCTGATCGCGAAGGCAGCTATCGACGGCATCGCCCGTCAGCAGGGCGCGCTCGGTGTCGATATCGGCGCATCGGTCGAGGCTCCGGTCGAGCCGGCGCTCGATCAGACCCCGGCCGCCGAGAGCCCGGCAGCCCAGACCCCGGAAGCATAGTAGCGAAGGCCGGCTGCGGCCTTCATCTTTCCAATATGTTGGCGCGGTAAGCGCTACCAGCACCAGGCGCATCATCGAAAATCGATGGTGCGTCAGTGCATTTAGACAAAGAGGCGACAATGAGCATTTCGGCTGCACAGGTCAAAGAACTCCGCGACTTGACCGGCGCGGGCATGATGGACTGCAAGGCGGCGTTGAACGAGACCAACGGCAATATGGAAGAAGCCATCGACTGGCTGCGCAAGAAGGGCATTTCAAAGGCCGACAAGAAGGCTGGCCGTACCGCTGCCGAAGGCCTGATCGGCGTAGATTCCGGCGTCCGCGAGGCAGCGATCGTCGAGGTCAATTCCGAGACGGACTTCGTTGCCCGCAATGCTGCGTTCCAGGAGATCGTCGCCAATGTCGCGAAGGTCGCGCTTGCCTATGGCGGCAAGACCGAGGCCGTTGCCGCCGCTCCCTATCCGGGATCGGGCAAATCGGTCGCCGAGACCATCAAGGACGCTGTCGGCACCATCGGTGAGAATCTGGGCTTCCGCCGCTCGGCCAAGCTCACGGTCGAGCACGGCGCTGTCGCAACCTACGTTCACAATGCGGTCGCCGACGGCCTTGGCAAGCTCGGCGTGCTGGTGGCCATCGAGACGACGGGCAACGCGCATGCCGCCAACGCCTTCGCCCGTCAGGTTGCCATGCATGTCGCTGCCACCAATCCGATGGCCCTGACCACCGAAGAGCTCGATCCGGCCGCAGTGGAACGCGAGAAGGCGATCTTCGCCGACCAGGCGCGCCAGTCCGGCAAGCCGGAAGCGATCATCGAGAAGATGGTCGAAGGCCGTTTGCGCAAGTTCTATGAAGAGGTCGTGCTGCTCAAGCAGGCTTTCGTGCTCAATCCCGACATTACCGTCGAGAAGGCGCTGAAGGATGCCGAGAGCGAAATAGGCGCGCCAGCCAAAATCGCTGCCTATCTGCGCTTCGCGCTCGGTGAGGGTATCGAGAAGGAAGAGACCGATTTCGCGGCGGAAGTCGCGGCAGCGGTCAAGAAGTAACTATTCGTTTGAGAGGCTTTTTTCGGCCGGGTATCCGCGAGGATGCCCGGCCGATTTCTTGCGCGGTGTCGATGAAGGCGCGGAGCTTCGGGGCCATCGCGGCGCGGCGCGGGAAATAGAGGAACAGTCCCGGTTCCTCGATCGATGCCTCGCCAAGGACTTCGACCAGCCGGCCTGCCTCGATGTCAGGCTTGACAAGCGGCTCGAACAGATAGGCGAGGCCGATGCCGGCAAGCGCCATTTCCCTTGCCGACAGCGGATCGCTGACGACCACGCTGCCGCGTGTCTCGACGCTGATATCCTTGCCCTGATCGGATAGATCCCAGTGATAGAGCGCACGTGATCGCAACAGCCGATAGCCGATGCAGTTGTGCACGGCGAGATCGGCCAACGCCCATGGCCGCCCGCGCCGGGCGACATAGGCCGGCGAGGCAACGATGATGCTGCGGAAAGGCCCTGTCAGTCGCACCGTCACCATATCCTCGGCGATCATCTCGCCCAGCCGGATGCCGGCGTCAAAACCCTCGCCGACGATATCGCTCAGACGTTCGTCGGTGACGATCTCCACCGTCACGTCAGGGGTAACGTTCCGCCATCGCCGTCAGGATGGGCATCAGCGCCAGAGGCAGCGCCAAACGCGGCGCGTCGATCCTGAGCAGTCCGCTTGCCCGGCCTTTGACAGAGCGGATACGTTCGATCCGGTCGGCAATGTCTTCCAGCGCCGGCTCCGCCGCAGCGACAAGCGCGGTGCCAGCCTCGGTCAGCGAGACGCTGCGCGTGGTGCGGGCAAACAACGGCTGGCCGATTCGCTCCTCTACCAGCCGAACCGCATGGCTGACCGCTGACGGGCTCATGCCGAGCTCGGCGGCTGCCGGCGCGAAGCCGCCACGCCGCGCGACGGCAACGATTATAGGTAGGTGGCTAAGCAGATCGCGGTCCATTCATGCATGATATCGCATAGTCCATTCGGATAATGCAATCTTATCGGTGGGGAAAGGAGGGCGCATCTTTGGCTACATCACACGGCAATCGCCGAGCAGCCAAGGAGACGTCTAATGACCGACCTCGATTCCGAACGAACCCGTAATCTCGAGACCGTGCGTAAATTCTTTGATCTGATGCACCGCAACGACATTGAGGCATGGGGCGACCTTTGGGCTGAAGATGGCCGTATACTTGTCTTCTACCCACCGGCAGGATTTGGAAACAGCATCGATGGTAAGGCCGCGATCCTGGCGGCCTTCCGAGGCCTCTTCGGTAATTTCGAATCCTTCGATTCGCAGCTGACAGCCATCTATCCGGCAGCGGATTCGGACGCGATCGTCGTTGAGTACAAGAACCGCGCGGTGCTGATCGGCGGCACTGAATACACCAACAGCAATATCGCGATTTTCCACTTCAAGAGCGGTCTGATCAGCGCCTACCACGACTATTTCGATCCGCGCCGCTTCCAGGTGGTGGTCGATGCTCTGGCCAAGGCCTGACTGCGTATCCCAGGCAAGACCTCAATCCCGCTTTTCAAACTGCAGGAGAAATCCATGACCATGTCCTACTACACGCTCGGCAACAGCGGGCTGCGTGTCACCCGCCTGGCGCTCGGCACCATGACGTTCGGCACGGAATGGGGCTGGGGCGCGGAGAAGGAAACCGCGCGCGCCTTGGTTGATGCCTATATCGAAGCCGGTGGCAATTTCTTCGATACCGCCGATCTCTATACCGGTGGCACGGCCGAAACCTGGCTCGGCGAATTCATCGCCGAGCGCGGGCTGCGCGACAAGGCGGTGATCAGTACCAAATTCACCTACAACGCCGAACCGGGCAACCCGAACGCCGGGGGCAACGGCCGCAAGAACATCCTGCGGGCGATAGACGGTTCGCTGAAGCGGCTCGGCACCGACTACATCGACCTCTACATCCTCCATACCTGGGACAGGCTGACGCCGCCGGAGGAGGTGATGCGGACGCTGGACGATCTGGTGCGCGCCGGAAAGATCCGGCATGTCGGCCTGTCCGACGTGCCGGCCTGGTACGCAAGCCGGGCGCAGGCCGTCGCCGAGCATCGCGGCTATGAACCGGTTTCGGCGCTTCAGCTCGAATATTCGCTGGCCGAGCGCAACATCGAGCACGAGTTCGTGCCGTTCGGCACGCGCTATGGCGCCGGAATCATGGTCTGGAGTCCATTGGCCAGCGGCCTGCTCAGCGGAAAATACCGTTTCGAAACAATCGTCGAGGATGGTGGCCGGCTGGAGACAATGCGTGGTTCGACCAATCCCGGTTTCCAGAAATTCACCGATCGCAACTGGCAAATCGTCGCCGAACTGGAGAGGGTTGCCGGCCAGCTCGGCCGCAGCATGGCCCAGGTCGCCCTGAACTGGACGGCAAACAGGCCAGGCATTGCGTCCGTCATCGTCGGCGCCACCAGGCTTGACCAGCTCAAGGACAATCTCGGCGCGCTTGATTTCGACATTCCCGAAGATCTTCGGGCACGGCTCGATGCGGTGAGCCGGCCGGTCACGCCCTTTCCGTATTCGTTCTTCGGCCCTGAAATACAAGGCGGCCTGACCGGTGGGCAGGCGGTTGGCGGTAAGCCGGCAAGCTATCTGCCGGATCTGCTCATGCGAGGCACTTTTGCCGGCGTGAGCTGACGGCTATCCAGGTCCACGATCTCAACTTCCGGCTCGGGGGGGGGCGGGGCCCGCGGGCGGCCCGCGGGGTTTGGGGGTGGTGATTTTTTAAAAAAAACACGCCCCCCCCCGCCCGCCGCGGGGGGGGGGGGGGGGGGGGGGGGTAAGAAAAAAAAT